>NZ_JBEZLW010000032.1:0-74096 GCF_040652395.1 Streptomyces sp. NPDC048269 | reverse complement strand
GACGGGTCGAGAACAGCTTGCTCATGGGAATTCTCCATTCGATGTAAAGAAAAGGGGTTGAATACCGTCCCGCGGAACAGGCCGGGTAATTTTCCGACCTCATTTCCTCCGGGGTTCCCCGGTGAGGGCGTACTTCAAATAAACCCTGCGAGCGGATGTGCGTCACGACACTCGAATACGTGGCTGGACATGCAGAACCGATCTTGGTACAAGCTGCCGCCCTACCGACGGTGCGAGCCGTAATGACACCCGCGAGGCCTTGGGCTGCCTACCTCCCCGGGCCCCGGACCAAGCCCGACGTCCAGCCACCCGCGGATTGACTCGACTGGCCAACTCCCTGGACCGCGACATTTCGCTACTCCGTCGATACGCTCTGTCGCCGCCTCCACGTCGTCCCCGGGAATCGGGGGGCGCAGGCGGGCCCGAAAGCGCAGTACACCGTGCCTCTCCCCCCGTCCGCCCGCGAGGACGTCGATGCGCACGCCGGAAGCGGGGTCGTGTCCGAAGGTGACGGCTCTCTCTTGAGGCGGGTGCCGTGGGCGGTGATACCGGTCGCCGCCAGGTCGTAGAGGTAGATCGGTGAGAAGGGGAGGGCGGTCGCCGTCCTGGCGAGGACCACGAAGACGATGTCGGAGCGGGAGAAGTCCGCGTAAGGGCGGCGGCCGTGATCGCGTCGCGGAGGTATTTCTCGTGGGCCTCGAAGGTGAGGCCGCGCACGAAGCCGTAGGAGGTGGACTGGGCGGGCATCCTCATCCAGCGGTGCAGTGGCGTGTGGTCCAATCGCAGGCGGAAGCCGTGCCGCCGACCGGCCGCTGGTCCTGGAGTTCGTCGGCAAGTTCGACGAAGCTCTCGCCCGGCCCCGTCCACCGGTTGCTATGCTGACCCGCCATCGCCCTGTTAGCGCTCACATTCAGAAGAGGTGCACCCCGTACATGCCCCTCGAAGACGCCTCCGCGGAGTTCCACGACTTCTTCGAGCGCCACTACGTCGAACTGGCCCGCCTTGCCCACCTCCTGACGGGAGACAGTGACGCCGCCGATGACCTCGCCGCGGACGCGTTCGTCGCACTCTGGCATCGCTGGGACCGTGTGCAACGTGCGGACCGTCCACTCGCCTACGCCCGGGGCGTGGTCTCCAACATGGCGCGCAACAGCATCCGCAGGGCGGTCCGCGAGCGCCGCCGCGTCGCGTTGTTCTGGACCCGTAGCACCGACCGTGCGGAAGACCCGGACGTCGCGGCCGTCGTGGACGTCCGGGCCGCCCTGGGCCGGCTCCCGTTCCGCAAACGCGCGTGCGTCGTACTGCGGCACGCCTTCGACCTCTCGGAGAAGGACACCGCGCTGGCCCTCGGAATATCGGTCGGTACGGTAAAGAGCCAGACCTCCAAGGGCTTGGCGGAGCTCGAACGCATACTCGGCAGACGCGCCACCGAGGAACTGGTGGGGAGGAGGAGCTGATGGACGACCTGTACACGCAGCTACGGCAGGCCGCCGCCGCCCACCAGCCGGACCGGGCCCGCATCCTCGCCCGTGTCGAACAGGGCAAGACGTCGTCCTCCGTCCCCACCGGTCTCGCCACCGATCCCGCCCGCGCCCGCGAAGTCCGGCGCAGCCGGGTCACCTCGTCCCGGCCGAGGATCGCGCTGGCCGCGCTCGTGACCGCCGCCACCCTGGCAGTGAGCGGCCTCGCCGTGGGTGGCGTCGTTCAGAACCACGACCGGCCGCAGGAGGCGGCCACCCTGCCCGAGACGTCCCTGGCCCCCTCCCCCGGACCCTCGCCTTCCCCTACACCCGACATCTCCGGGCGACCGAGGCCGAGCAGCCCATCACTGCCCTCCGAGACCATGCGGCCGTCCCCACCGTCCCCATCGTCCACGACGGCCCACCCCGCCGGCCCTTCCGCTCCCGGCCGCACACACACCGAGGACGGGCCACTGTGGGCGGCCGGGTCCGTCGACGTCCACAGCAACACCTTCTGGGCCCAGAGCAACGTCACCATCAAGACGCGAAAGCCCCTCACCGCGCTGACCTTGGAACTGCGCGTCGTCCAGACGGGCGGAGTCAAGAGCACGGGCAGCTGGCAGACCCTGTCCGGCGACGACTTCGCCCTCTCGGTACGGGAGGACAGCGGCGTGCTCGTCTACCGCTGGGCACTCAAACCGGGCAGGACGGTCCCGGTGGGACAGCACGTCTTCGCCGGCCAGTACGACCACGCTGCGGGTGGCCGGGACGCCGTGGGCGACACGTACCGGGTGGACGCCGGTACGGCGGACGCGACGCCCTCCGTCTGGGGCGACTTCCCACCCGGCGCCTGAGCGGCGGTGCACCACCGCGTCCTCGTGCGGGTGCACCGAGGACGTGGTTGACGGACCTGCGGTTACGGCCGGAACGTGACGGCGGACGGGTGTACAAGCAGCGGGTGTCGCCGGGGCCGCTTCCGGCCTCCTCGGGTTCGCCGCCGGTCACATCGACGGTCATCACCTGGGAGGCCGAGATGCCCTTGAGGGTGGCTGCGTCCTCGCCGAGGTTCTCCCACCAGACGTTCTTCAGAGTGCAGTTGCCGTTGCGATGCACGCCGTCGGCGGCCGGGTCGCCGAGCACGACGTTCTGGAGCACGGCTCCGTCGGCCAGTTCGAACAAGGCCGGCTGGCCCTCGGACTGGCCTCGCCTCCGCTGCCGAGCGCGCCCTTGCCGACGAAGCGCCTCCCGCCGCCGTCGAAGAAGGCGGCCACCTTCTCGGTGGTGGTCAGCGGCACGTCGACCGGTGGGTGCCGGCCACGCCGGGATCTTCCGGACCTTCCCCCCCGTCCCGGTCGCGGGGGGCGAAACGGTGGCAGTGGCCGTGACACCGGAGGTGGGGCTCACGGTGGCGGTCGGCTCGGCTGTCGGCTTGACCGTCGGCTTGGCTGTCTGCCGAGCCGACTGCCCGCAACCGCGGCGCCACCAGTGGCAGTGATTGATAGCGCTAACAATCGCGCTGTCAAGAAGTGGTGGGCTGCCGAACGGACCGAGGCCCCTGGCCGAAAAGGCCGAGTGGCCTACCGGCGAACCGCCGGGCCCGCACTGCGGCGCAAGACCATCTCCGGCGAAACCAGCACGTGACGGCGGGCATGGCCGGCTCCGCCCAGTTCCCCCACCAGCAACTCGAGGGCGCGGCGTCCCAGCTCGCCGAAGTCCTGGCGGACGGTGGTGAGCGGCGGGGTGAAGTACGCGGCCTCGGGGATGTCGTCGAAGCCCACCACGCTGATGTCGCCCGGGATCGCCCGGCCCGCCTCGTGCAGCGCGCGGAGCAGGCCGAGAGCCATGTGGTCGTTCGCGCAGAACACCGCGGTGACCAGCGGGTCCCTGGCGATCCTCAGCCCCGCCTCGTACCCGGAGGGAGCGCCCCAGTCCCCGCTCCGGACCTTCGGCACCCGGGCACCGGCCGCCTCCAGCGCTTTGCGCCAGCCGTCCTGCCGGGTCGTGGTTTCGAGCCAGCCGGGCGGACCTGCCACGTGGTGCACGGTGGCGTGCCCCAGGTCGAGCAGATGACGGGTGGCTGCCAGCGCGCCGGCCTCGTTGTCCACGGCCACCGTCGGCACCCGGGACTGGCTTCCCGACCCCACCGCCGCCACCGGTACCGCACTGGACAGCTTCGCCAGCGCGCTCACGGCCGAGACCTGCGGCGCTATGACGACGATGCCCTCCACGCCCTGGTCGCGGAGCCGGTCCACGGCCTCCTGCACGGAGCGGCTGTCCAGCGAGCGCAGACTCGCCACGCTGACGAAGTACCCTGCGCTGCGCGCGGCCTGTTCGATGCCGTCCAGCATCGAGGCGGGGCCGTAGAGCGCGCTGCCGAAGCTGACCACGCCGAGGGTCTGCGAACGCCGGGTGACCAGGGCACGGGCGGCCGAATTGGGCCGGTAGTCCAGTTCCCGGATGGCGGCGAGTACGCGGTCCCGGGTGTCCGGCCGCACGTGCGGCGCACCGTTCAGCACGCGAGAAACCGTCTGGTGGGACACTCCGGCGACCCGCGCCACGTCCGCCATCACAGGCTGGCGCGGCTCCGGCTCGATGTTTGCACTTCCCATCAGGGCCCCCTCGTCCGTCTCGTCGATGGCCGGCACCGCACCCCGGCTCCGGGTCGCCCCCCGGGCCCGCGCCCGGTCCCTGACGACCCTGGCCAGGCGCTACGACTGTCTCATGAGTGCTCACGAGAGTGTATTTGTTCACGCTCACCTGACAATGCCTCTCGCGCGGAGCACGCACGTGCCGGGGCAACGGGGAACACGGGTCCGCCCGGGGCTCCAACGACGAATCTCCGAGTCAGGACACTAGGAGCGGAAGGCCTTCCGGAGGAGCTCGCCGAACTCGGCGGGATGCGTGGTCAGACCGGTGTGCCCGCCGGGGAAGTGCAGGAGCTCCGTGCCGAGTTGCTCGGCCAGGAGAGCGGCCGGCCGGTAGGGCAGCTCGCCGCGTGAGTCCTGACCGCAGGCGAGTACGAGCCGGTCCGACAGCGCCTCCAGCCGCCGGATGTCCGGGACGTAGGACATGAAGCCGGGGACGATGCGCCCGACGAAGTACGGCATGTTGGCCATCGTCTGCTCGGCCCGTGCCGCTGCCTGCGGTGGAAGCGTGATCCCGGCCTTCGGCTCGATGGTCTCGCCGTCTTTCTTCATACCTGCGGCGAAGAGGGCCACCGCCGGCATGAGCCCCTGTGCGTGGAAGGTTTCCTGTACGCGTGCGATGAGCGCGCGATGGTCGGAGGCGTCGGGCAGGACCTCCACCACCGGCGGCTCATGTGCGACGAGGCGTTCGACGCGTTCGGGACGGGCGGTGAGCAGGTGCAGGGCGGCGATGGCACCCGAGCTGGAGCCGAACACCCGGGCGGGTTCCCCGGGCGACAGCAATTCCAGTATCCGCAAGGCGTCGTCGGCGTGTTCGGCCACCAGTTGCCCCGCCTGGGGGTCGTCCAGCGTGCTTCGGGACATGCCGCGCGGGTCGTAGGTCGCGACGGTGTGTTCGGCTGCCAGGTCATCGGCGATGCCTTCGAAGGAGGCCGCGCCGCCCGCCCCTCCGGGAATCAGGAGCAGGAGCGGGCCCTGGCCGCGCACTTCGTAGTGCAGGGTCGCGCCGTTCACGCGCAGGCTGCCGATGGTCGGGGTCCTCATGCGGAGTCTCCTTCTCGGGACGGGGGCCAGTGCTCCAGGAGGGTGTGCAGGGCGTCGAGGACGCGGACCCAGGACTGCTGCGGCGAACGCTCGTGTGCGAACCCGCCCGCGGCCTCCAGGGCGACGAACCCGTGGAACGTACTGCGCAGCAACCGGACCGCGTCGGTCAGGTCGGGCTCGGCCAGTCCGTAGCCGCGCAGCATGCCGTAGGTCAGCTCGACCGCACGCCGCGGTCCGGATGCTTTCGCGGCCAGCTCGGGGTCGATCCGGATCGGGATCTGCGTCGCCATGTAGCGGCCCGGGTGCTTGCGGGCGTACTCCCGCCACGCGTTGGCAAACGCGACCAGCGCGTCCTTGCCCGCCCGCCCGGCGGTCGCCTCCGCGATGCCGATGGTCTTCTCGTCCGCCGCCAGCAGCGCGATCCGTCCGCGCAGATCCTCCAGACTGCGGACGTGCGTGTAGAGGCTCGCATCCTTCACGCCGAGCCGCCGCGCCACCTTCGACATGGTCACCTGGTCCAGCCCGAACTCATCGGCCAACTCGGCGGCCGCGACCGTCACCCGCTCCGCCGTCAGCCCTGCCCTCGCCATGCACCCTCCCGTGATCCTAGGACTCCTAGTTTTAACCTAGTAGCCCTAGGAAAAGCAAGCGTGGCAGACCGGCAGACAGGTCAGCGGCCGGCCAGGGCTTGCGCTCGCTGCGCGCCCCGACCACCTCCATGCGGACCGGCTGAGCTGGCCGGCCTGACCGGCGCCGAGCCCGATCCAGACCTGTTGGAGTGGGAGTACGGCGGCTACGAAGGCCTGACCGCCGAGCAGATCCGCGAGGCGAGGCGAGGCCAGGCTGGGACCTGTGGCGCGACGGCGTCCTTCCCGGTGACGCCGACCGCCCTGGCGAGCAGCTCGCGCAGGTGGCCGCGCGTACGGACGCGGTGCTGGGCCGCGTCCGTCCGCTGCTCAGCGACGGCGACGCCGCCGTGGCTGCGCACGGCCACCTGGCGCGCGTGCTCACCGTGCGCCGGCTCGGCCTGGACGCGTCAGCGAGCCGGCTGCTCGGCCACCCACTTCCGGGCACTCTCAGCTTCCTCGCCACCGAAGACGGGCAGCCATCAACCAGCCGCTCCACGATCGTCACGGTCGCAGACTTCTGATCCAAATGAGATGACCTCCAAGGGCACCGGCGACTGGCTGCCGGTGCGCCTGGGGTGCCCGGGGTGCGCTCGGGTGCCCAGGGTGCCCGGCGCCACCGGGACAGCCCGACGTGGTCCGTGCAGGCTCGACCTGAGGGTCCCTGCCGCGATGAGTTCCGGCCTGGTCGCGAGTCTGTCCTGGTGACCCTCGTACGTCGTGCAACGCTGCCCGGCAAGAGACACCACGGAGGACACCATGGCGACCAGCCCGGAAGACCCGAACACCGCCCTGCCCGGCCGCCCGCCCGTCGTTGACCTGGCCACCTGGCAGACCGCCCGGGACGAGCTCCTGGTCCGCGAGAAGGCCCACACCCGCGAGGGCGACGCCCTCGCCGCGGCCCGCCGCCGGCTGCCGATGGTCGAGCTCGACGGGACGGTCGAGGTCGTCGGACCCGATGGCCCGGTCCCGTTCCTGAACCTGTTCCAGGGCCGCGACGAGCTCGTGGTCTACAAGCACATGTGGTACGACGGCGCGCCGCACCAGGGGCAGTGCGAGGGCTGCACCACCACGGCCTGGCACGTGAAGGACGCCGTCTACCTCAACGCCCGGGGCGTCTCGTTCGCCGTCCTGACCACGGGCCCGTGGGGCGAGGTGGCTCCCTACGTCAAGTTCATGGGTTACACCCAGCCCTGGTACTCCGTGCGGGGCGTGGAGGCGCCGGTCGGCGGAGAAATGGGGCACATCATCTGTTTCCTGCGCGACGGCGACCGCGTGTTCCTCACCTACTCCACGACGGGCCGGGGCAACGAGCCGGCCAACGGCTCCCTCGGCCTGCTCGACATGACGCCTTACGGCCGCGGCGAGGCGTGGGAGGACAACCCCGAGGGCTGGCCCGTGATCGGCGATGTCCGCGAGGGGTACCCGTCCGAGGGCCGCCAGGCCTGCTGGTACTGGCGCTCGGATGCCGACGCGTCGCCACCTGGGGCCCGACCAGCCGGCCCGTGCCGCAGTGGACCCGCCCCGGCGCGACCCCTGTGGAGACCCTCGGCCGGCACGGCCCCCACCACTGACGCGCCTTCGTCGACGGCGTCAGCAAGACACCTCTTGCCGCGGAGCCGTCCAGCGGAAACGGTCCCCGACGGAAATCGGGACGGAATCAGGGCCGTGATCCCGCCCCCCACCGACCAGGCCGCGAACCGCAACACGACCGAGCCGGCGCATCATCGAGGGCCACCCGCCCTCGATCAGGTCCCACACCGGCACCGGTTCCTCTCCTCTGGGACTGCGTGCGGTGCGGAGCGATCGGCCGCGGTTGCGTACATCTCCACCGTCCGCGATCCCCGGACGCCCCCGCTCCCCCGATCTCGGTCCCACCCCTCGGACTCACCCCGAAGAACTCCGTTCCGTTCATCTGTGCGGATTCTCCAGGGACGGCGAGCGAGGGGTAGTACGGAATCCGGCCAGGCAGCTTCCGCATGTGACTGACTGCCCTGGAATGGCCCTGGACGAGGATGCCCCCGATCCGGTCTGCCTCGCCTGCGGGTACCCGGTGTGCGGGTCCTGCACCACCACCCACGCACTGGCCGGCACGCACCTGTGCAGGCCCTGCGCCGAGGGGTACGGCGGCGAGGAACTCGCGGAGACTCTGGAGTCCTCGGCCGCCTACCTCGCGGCTCTGGCGAACCTGTGCGAGGACCCCGCACTGGCCGGCAGTGCGCCCGGCGACGACCGGCCGCCGGCCCCGGAGGAGTGCCGCGAAAACGAGCGTGCCATGGTCAACGGCCTGGACGACCAGGCCCGCTGCGAGGAATGCGGCAGCCCTGCCTGCACTCACTGCGAGGCTCACCTGACCGACGGACACGCCCGCTGCGACGACTGCGGCCGCCAGCTCATGCATGCCCTACCCGCCTCTGGGGGTCCGCCGGACAACTGATCTGCCGCCGGGCCGCTACGGTCGGTCTGAGTCGCTGCTGGTCTGCAATGGGCGCGGACCAACGGCTCCGACAGCAGGGCCCCTTCTGTACGGTGTCAGCCCGGTGAGGCGCCTTCGCCGAGGACGGTGTGGATCAGTGTCCGCTGCGCGTCGGACAGGCACGGGTCCTGGAGGTCGAGCACCTCGTCGTCGACGGTGATCCGGTAGTGGTAGCCGTCGGCCACGGGGTCGACGGCCCGTTGTGCGAGTTCCTCCAGCTCCGCCGCGTCCGCGCGGCCCGAGGTGTCGAGTGCACGGAGCTTCTCGAAGCCGGCGAAGCCTCCGGAGCGGGTGACCGTGATCAGCATGGCTGTTTCTCCCTCTTCCTGGTGGTTCCCACGGTCTGCACGTCGCAGCCACAGCCCCGGGTGCCCCGAACACCGGCCCGCTGTCACGAAGCAGGGTCCCGGCCGTACGAACGTCCGGAAAGCGCCGCTGTGTGGCCGACCTGTAACCGGCGGGGCCGGATGGGGTGCGGCGGAAGGCGGGCGGCTCGCGTCCGGACGTCGTGCGGCGGCCAACGGCTTGCCAGGTGTCCCCTCGCCAGCGAGGGCCTCGTCCTGGAGTACGCGTCCGCGCCGGTCCACATCGGACGTCAGTCGCCTCCGCCCCCGCAGCCCCCGCGTCCGCAGGACGAGCCTCCGCAGGACGAGCCGCCTTCGACGCCGTACGTCCGCCGAGGGCCGCGCTCCTGGACGGCGGACGGTGCGTGCGGGCAGCTCGTCTTCCCATGGACACGCGTGTGCGTGGACGATGGGGGAACGACGCCGCTGAGGAGAAACACATGAGGACACGTATCGTGCGCACTCTGCTCGTCGCCGGGACTGTCGTCCTGGCCACTCTCGGCTCTCCCACGGCGGCGCAGGCCCTGCCCGCCTGCCCGAGCAACGCCATCTGCCTGTGGCGCTTCCAGGACGGAACCGGCGACCTGTACGTGTGGCGCAGCGGTTACGTGGACCTGCCCGGCAAATTCGTTGACCACGTCGGGTCGTTCCGGGCCAACAGGACCGGCGCCTTCATCGACTGGGCGACCGGCAAGGACTGCCGTCCGGTCCGGGTCGGCGATTACGCCTCCAACTACCAGGGACGGTTCGGCGGCAAGATCGACGCGGTCGGTAACACCTGCTGACGGCCGACGCGTCCAGCCGGGCCCGACAGGGCGGCCACGCCGCCCTGTCGGCGTGTCCCTCAGCGACGGCGTGCGCAGGTCCAGGCCCCCATGCCCTGCATCTTGGCGAGCCTCCTCGCCGTCGCGACCTGCTCCGCCTTCGTGGCGAGGTCTGCGCGTGGTGCGTACTTGCGGCCTCCTGCCGCGTTCCAGCTGGACCGGGTGAACTGCAACCCCCCGTAATGGCCGTTACCGGTGTTCGCCCTCCAGTTCCCGCCGGATTCGCACCGGGCGATGGCGTCCCAGTCAGCGGTGGGTTTGGAGTGGACCGCGGCGGCGTGCGCCCCGGAGACGTTCAGCAGGGCCGCGGTCAACAAGACCCCGGCTGCCAGCAGTTGACAGACCTTGCTCCGGCTCCGCCGGTCCTTCGGGTGGCGCGACATCAGTCCTCCTTCGCTGTTGGGGCGGGCTTGCCACGAACAGCGGGCGGGCCCGCGTACGGCCCTCTTCGGATCGTTGCCACAGCACAGCACGGACCGACGCGCTTACCGCGGCACTTGCCGTCGGTGAAGGTACGACGCCACTCGAATGGACGCTCCACGGCTCGCGACCAGAGCGATCGTCAGCAGGCGGCGCCGACGAGCACGGAGTGTAGCCGGGCGCAGGCCGCCTCGGCCCGAACCAGACGTCCTCGGCGATGAGGTACTCGTCGCGGCACTGCCGTTCGACGCGCTCGTGCCGGATCCGTTCCTGCTGCTCCACGGGCCGGGCCCTGTCGCCGGTCGGAGAGGAACACCGGCCCCCGGGTCCGACCGGCCAGCAGCCGGGGCATGAGCCGGGCGGTCCCGGAGCGGCAGGTCACCAGGTGTGGGCCGTGCGGGCCCGGCGGTCGTCCCGGTCCAGGTCCTCCACGTTCAGCGACAGGACGGCTTTCACTCCGGCCGCAGACTCGTGCAGCAGCCGCCATAGCGTCTGTTCGCGCAGCGGCAGGTCCGGGAGGCTCCAGAGCGCGGCGAGCTGCGCGGAGCCCAGCGCCGGAGTCCGCGGGCGGGTCTCGGCGCGACGGTCCAGCCCGGCCGCGAGGTCACTCAGGGACGCCCACGCACAGAAGGACCGGACCCCGAGCGATGCCGGTTCCTGGTCTGGCCGCTGTCCCTCCCCACGCGGTCGCGAACACCCGCACCTGGTCGGCCGTAAGGGAGGCCAGCGGAAGCTGGTCGCCGAGGGCAAGGCACAGGCGCCGGAGGGTCTGTCCGTACGAGTGGATCGTGGCCGGGTCCAGATCGTCACGGCGCAGGAAGTCGTGGGCGGCCCGCCCGAGTGTGGGCCCGGGCGGGCTGGAGACGGTGATCTCGTCCGCGCGCCGGCGCAGAAAGGAGCGCTCGGCGGCGTTCCTGGTGAGGGACGCCGTCCGATGGAACTCCAGCCGCGCTTCCTGGTGCCGGTCCAGGCGGGCCAGCAGGTCTCCCCTGACGCTGGGGAGGAGATGGTAGTCGCGCAGTGCTGGGATCGGCGGCCAGGAAATCGACCAGGTCGAGGCCTACTTGTGGCCCGCACGCCATCTCGAGTGCCACCGCGCGGTTGAGATGCACGATCGGCGTCGGCAGAAGCCGCGCCAACGCCCCGTACAGGGCCGCGATCTGATGACGGGATCGGTGCTGCTCCCGCTCAAGGCGATCGCGATGAACACCCTGTCGCGGGGTGCGTCGTTCGGCGCTGTCGTCCTCGTCTTCCAGGACGGCTGGGGCGCCGGTCTGTTCGGCGTGCACACGCTGGGCGGACTGGGCTACTGGCTCCCGTGGTGGTGTTCGCGCTCGCCTTCGGCCTGTCGATGGACGAGGTCGGGATACAGCGCTCCGCCCGGATCATCAGCTCCTCGGCCGCGCTGATGTGCATCGTCTTCATCGGATTCGCCTTGGGCGAGCTGCTGGTCATGAAACAGCTGGCGATCGCGCTGACCGTTGCCGTCGTCGTCGACGCCACGCTGGTGCGGTGCGTGCTGGTTCCGGCCACGATGACACTGCTCCGCGGTGCCAACTGGTGGGCACCGTGCAGGCTCCGCCTACGATCCCGCTGTCTGCGGGCTCGAGCCCCGGGGGCCGGGACGGTGGACACCTGATGCAGGCCGGCCGAGGTGCGTACGGCGGGCGGATCCGAGGTCGGCTCTCGGCCACCGCATCCGGGGGCTCACGGGAAAGATATGAGAGCGGAGGCCGGCGCATCCGACTTCGGCCTGGAGCGGCCCCCGGGGGTCGGCGTCGGGCGCTGCGCGGCGAGGCGGGCGAGGTGGGCTTCGCGCAGCTCCTCCCACGGCGTGCACTCGTCGACCGGCGGCAGGCCGTTGGATGCGAGGTCCTCCAGGACGCCGGCGAACTGGTCAGCGGTCGCCCGGGTCTTGGCCGCGTACGCGCGGACCGCGTCGGCGGCCGCGGGCTCCAGCTGCTGCCGGAGGGCGGAGGCCGGCTGTTCGCTCATTGGGGCTCCAGGAGGTCGATGTGGCGGGGCCTCACCACGGTATCGCTCAGTCCGGCTCCCGAACCCCGCTACGGACGAACCGGCCCTCGCCCGCGTACTGGCCCCGGGAACCAGCGCTGCTGAAGGCTGGTCGCGCTCGGCGACGTGCTGGGAGACGGCGCCGCCGGGCGCGCCGGGCGGCGCCCGATGCCGATCGGGGGGCGGCCCCGATCCGTCCCTGGGCCTGCCAGGGATCGACTTGCGCGCGATCGACAGCAGCCGGTCGACCGGGACGACCGGCGCGCCCGAAGCCTGGCAGCTCAGGTGTTGAGCATGTGCCCGGTCGTTGCGTCCACATGGTCCGGTACCTCGTCGTGGCGATCGCCCACGGTCAGCGTCCCGGCGGGCTCGAACATGAGGATCGCGGCGCCGGACGGAGCGTACGGCTTGTGCTCCGTGCCCCGCGGGACGGTGAAGACCGCTCCCTGTGGGAGCCGGACCGTGCGCTCCCCATCGGCCTCGCGCAAGGAGATGTGCAGCTCTCCGTCGAGTACCAGGAAGAACTCGTCGGTGGCGTCGTGGACGTGCCAGACGTGTTCGCCCTCGACCTTGGCGATGCGGACGTCGTAGTCGTTCACGCGCGTGACGATGCGGGGGCTCCACAGGGCATCGAAGGAGGCCAGAGCCCTGTCGAGGGGGATGGGTTCGTTACTCATGCGCTCATCCTGAGCCGTTTTCCATGGCCGGCGTGAGTGCTAGGAATTGCGTATGTCGAAAGAATCCTCGCACGCACCGCGTCCGGCAGGCCTGCACCGGGTCGTCGTGATCGTCGACGAGAACTCGAATCCCTTCGAACTCGGCTGCGCGACCGAGGTCTTCGGGCTGCGCAGACCGGAGATCGGCCGTGATCTCTACGACTTCAGGCTCTGCTCCCCCGAGCCCCGCACCCTGATGAGGGACGGGTTCTTCACGCTTACGGCAGTCGCCGATCTGGAAGCTGCCGACACGGCGGACACCTTGATCGTCCCCAACCGGCCCGACGTCGAGGTGCCCCGCCGCCCAGCCGTGCTCGATGCCGTCCGGCGGGCGCACGCGCGCGGCGCGCGCCTGGTCGGCTTCTGCAGCGGCGCCTTCACCCTGGCTGAGGCCGGAGTCCTCGACGGGCGCCGGGCCACCGCGCACTGGCAGTGGGCGGATTCGTTCCGGGCCCGCTTCCCTTCTGTCCAACTCGAACCAGACGTGCTGTTCGTGGACGACGGTGACATCCTCACCGCTGCGGGCAGCGCGGCCGCGCTCGATCTCGGGCTGCATGTGGTCCGTCGCGACCACGGTGCGGAGGTCGCCAACTCCGTGAGTCGGCGACTTGTCTTCGCGGCGCACCGCGACGGCGGGCAGCGTCAGTTCGTGGAGCGCCCCATGCCCGACCTGCCTGACGAGTCCCTGGCACCTGTCTTGGCCTGGGCCCAGGAGAGGTTGAACTCACCGCTCACGGTCTCTGACCTCGCGGCGCGCGCGGCGGTCAGTCCGGCGACGCTCCATCGCCGCTTCCGGGCACAACTGGGAACGACGCCCTTGACGTGGCTCACGGGCGAACGACTTGCCTTGGCATGCCGGTTGATCGAACGAGGTGAGTCCCGCTTCGAGGTGGTCGCGCGGCGCAGCGGGCTTGGCACCGCTGCCAATTTGCGCACGCTGATGCGCCGCGACACGGGCATCACTCCGTCTGCATACAAGCGTCGGTTCGGGCCGGGGACAAATTGACAGGGCATCCTTCTCCCGCGCGGCACGGGACGTGCCGTCGAGAACGGCTCCCTCTCAGAGGCCGGTTTCCGGGGAGGAAGCGTGACCGCACGTGAGTGAAGACCGCCGGCGACTGCCACAGAGGCGATGTCCCCTGCCGGGCTGAGCGTCCCTGCTTCAGACCGCCGCCGAGCCCGCCGCCGGCGTCGGCCGCGCGCTCCGGGCGGCCTGCTCAGGCTGCGTCGGCGGCACGGCCCGAAGGTGCTGGGCGGCCTCGGCGGCGGTGTAGGAGGCGGCGAAGGTGAACGCGCGGGGGGACGGCCCGTGCGTGCGCAGGTCCGCCAGCCGCTCCAGGGCTTCGCCGACGGTCGGCAGGTGACCGGCGGGAACCCACCAGAGCACCAGGTGCGCCTCGACGTGCCGTTCGAACCATTCGCGGCGCCGCCGCATCACCTCCAAGTGCCCGCTGCGGTAGGCGAAGTCCCACAGAGCCTCCTGGGTCTCCCACACCGACAGGTTGACGATGACGTCCTCGCCCGCCGGGCGCATCCCGGTGGCGTCGGCCGCCCCCTCCTCCACGAGCCGCCACACGAAGCCGGGCGCGCCGTCGGCGGCGGCGTTGACCGGGTCGAGCATCTCGACGAACGGCGCAATGCGCGGGTCGTCGAGGGGGTGACGGAGCGTGGCGACGTTGAGCTGGGCGAGGTGGGCGGCATGCGCGGATGCGGTCATGGCCTCATCCCAGCACGACCCTTCTTTCTATGTCAATCATCATTGTTTTTAGAAGTCTCGACCACCACGCAACACTCCCCCGGTCGAGCGTCCATGCGAGCGCGGACGGGACCCTCCGTACCGAGCAGCCCCTCCAGCAGCGCGAGATTCATGCCGCAGACCAGTGGAGGGAAGCGTTCGGCGACGGCATGAAAGGGGCAGTTGCGCATACGGACGACGCGTGCGGCTACCCCGCTCTCCCCCTCGCCGACGTCGGCACCCTCGACGCCTTCCAGGTACGGCTCGTAGCCGCGGGCCGTCAGCATCTCCATGGCTTCTTGGAGGCCGCCGCAAGGCGCCGCCGTGCCACGCAGGGCCTCGCCCCGGCGGCGCGCGGCCGCGCAGAGCCCGGCGTCCAGCCCGGCCTGCTCGGCGGTCTCGGCGAGGAGCTCGGCGGCGGTGCGGTAGTCACGGGCGGGCAGCGACACCGACCGCTCGGTCCGCGCCCGCGTGTAGACCTTGGCGGGGCGACCCGCCCCCGGCCCCGAGCGGCCCGTCAGGCGTCGGCTACCGCTCTCCAGCAGCCCGGCCTCAGTCAGTTTGTCCAGATGGTGCGCAGCAAGCGTGCGTGCCACCCCGGCCGCCTCGGCGGCCTCGTTGCGGCCGACTTCGCGGCCCTGCGCCGCCACGTACTCATACAGACGGCGCCGCACCGGATCCTGCAACACCGCGATCGCGTTGATGTCCTCCACGTGACCATTCTAGGAACAATGCAGGTTGGAGATAGAACCGGGACCCGGAGGCCACATGCGGCGCTCGACGCGGCCAGCCGTCCTTCGCCCGCACTCGCCAACTTCTGTGGGTGCACGGACCGTTCGGCACCTTAGCCAGAGGACGGCACCCAGGCCGCCGCCCCGTAGGTCTCGGCGTCCGACCGGCGTCCGACTCGGGGGAGCAAGGGTGGACGACGAGGTGCCGGCAGGGCGGCCTGACATCGTCCCGGCCTGATCAGGCGGCTGGCTGCAGTCGGACGCAGCACCGCCCGGGGCCGGGTGCCAGGCATGCCTCGAACCCCGCCTCGCCCAGCCCGCTGAGGACACCGCGAAGCAGATGGAGGTTCATGCCGCACACCGTCCGGGTGTGCTCCCGGGCCAGCGCGTGGAAGGGGCAATTGGCCAGAACGATGACCTCGCCCTCGCGGCGCGGCTCGAAGCCGTACCGCTCCAGCACGTCGAAGACGCCTGCCGTGGTCCGCTCGCCCAGTTGCTCGCCGTGTTCTTCGGCCTTGCGGTGCAGCACAGCCCGCACCGACTCGCCGGTCGCGTCGGATTCCTCCACGGCTTGGGCGAGGAGGCGTCCGGCCAGCTCGTAGCGGCGGTCCGGCAGGCTGACCGCGACCTGGTTCGCCGAGCGGCGGTAGAGCTTGGCCGGTCTGCCCGCGCCCGGTCCGGAGCGCCCGCTACGACGCTCGTAGAAGACATCGAGCAGTGATGCGTCAGCCAGCCGGTCCAGGTGGAACGCAGCGGTCTGCCGTGCCAGCCCAAGAGCAGCGGCGGCCTCGTCCCTGCTGACCGGGCCCGACTGGCGGACCACGTGGTCGTACAGCCTCCGTCGGGTCGGCTCGCCGAGAGCGGCGATGGCGGAGACCGCAGCGTCGCGCACTTCCTGCGGGCTATCCATGTACACCAGTGTAAAACCCACAATCATTGACTAAAGAGTCAAATCGGTGCTTCTATTGTCAATGAACCTTGTCGATAGAAGGAGGGGTCATGGCCTCCGAAACCACCACCACCTCCGCCGCCCCGCGGCGGAGAGTGCTTACAGACCCCGGCTACCAGGCGTTCGTGATCCTGCGTGTCGGATTCACGGTGGCGCCGATCCTGTTCGGCCTGGACAAATTCGCCGACCTGCTCGTGGACTGGCCCGCCTACCTCGCGCCGTGGATCGACAACGTCGTTCCCGGCAGCGCCCAGGCGGCCATGTACGCGGTGGGTGTGATCGAGATCCTGGCCGGCGTCACCGTGGCACTGGCTCCCCGCTTCGGGGGCTGGTTGGTGGCCGGCTGGCTGGCCGGCATCATCGTCAACCTGCTGACCATCCCGGGCCACTACGACATCGCGCTGCGTGACTTCGGACTGCTCCTCGGTGCAGTCGCGCTCGCACGGCTCGCCGAGCGGTACCGCACCGCGCGGTAGCCGCTGTGAAGAGCCGGGGAGCGTGCTGGAACCGACCGGCGGGTGGCGCCTCGCGGCACCACCCGCCCGTGCCGCCGCTCGCCTCGGGTCGTCTGCGGGTGGCATCCAGGGGGCGCAGCCGGCAAGTCGGCTGCGGGGCCATGGCGAGGACGTCCGGTCTGGCCGGCCGTCTCGTCGCCAAGTCCGTCCCCTCAAGTCCGTCCAGCGAATCGGCGGCGTCTGCTTGCTCGCCCCAGCGATCGGGGCTCTCCTCGACGGCTGTACGTACACGGCCCACATCGGGCCCACCCCCGGGAGCCGGACGGCGGGTTCCGATGTCTGGATCTGAGACAACCTCGTCATTGCGGACACGCGCCGCAGGGCGAATGATCGGTGCATGCCCACACCGCGAAGAGTCGTCATCGTTGCCTTCCCCGGCGTCGAGCTGCTCGACGTCACTGGGCCCGCCGAGGTGTTCTCCGTGGCGACCCGGGTCGCGGGACAAGAGGGTCAAGAGGGTCAAGAGGGTGCCGCATACCAGGTGCAGATCGCGACGGCCGCCGGAGGCGAGGTGCCCACCTCCAGCGGTGTTCGGCTGGTTTCCGACCTGGCGCTGGAGGAGGTGGACGGCAGGGTGGACACCCTGCTGGTAGCCGGTGCGATCACCCAGGACGGAGACAACGTCGAGGCGGTCATCGACGAGACGGTGAGCGCCTGGCTGCGCCGGGGAGATCCCCGGGCCCGAAGGATCGGCTCCATCTGTGCCGGCGCGCATCTGCTGGCCGATGCGGGGCTCCTGAAGGGCTTGCGGGCCACGACCCACTGGCTCACCGCCGCGCAGCTGGCCGCCGACCACCCGGAGGTCAGCGTCGATCCGGATCCCATCTTCATCCGGTCGGGTCGCGTGTGGACCTGCGCGGGGGTCACCTCGGGGTTGGACATGGCCCTGGCGATGGTGGCCGAGGACCACGGTCAGGCCGTCGCACTCGCCACCGCCCGCATGATGGTCATGTACGTGAAACGCTCCGGTGGGCAGAGCCAGTTCAGTGTGCCGCTCTCCGTACAGGCCCCCTCCGACGATCCGGTGGAAGCACTCTGCCGTTGGATCACTGAGCATCCCCGCGAGGACCTCTCGACGGAAGCCCTCGCCGCCCGGATGAACCTGAGCGCGCGCCACTTCTCGCGCCGGTTCGGCAGGCGTACCGGCAGCACCCCCGCCTCCTACGTCGAAACCGCGCGTCTGGAGGCGGCCCGCCGACTGCTGGAGGAATCCGACCTGAGCCTGCCGGAAGTCGCCGCAGCCAGCGGTCTCGGCTCCGTGAAAACCCTGCACCGTTCCTTCCAGCGCCAGCTGAGAACCACTCCCGCCGAGTACCGGCGCCGCTTCCGCTAAACCCTGTCGTGAAAGTCCCGCCCGGCCCCCGCCCCCGGGGCCGTGGCGAACACCGTCATGCCCGAAACACGCTCCACCACACGAGGGAGAACACGATGTCCCACACGAAGGTCATCCCGATCCCGGTCCTGGGCAGGCACGCGGTCAACGCGTACTTGCTGCTGGGTCGGCGCCCCGTCATCGTTGACGCCGGCACGCCGGGCAGCGCGCGGAAGATCTACGATCAGGTCGCCGCCCACGGCGTGGACCCCGCGGACATCGCGCTGATCGTCATCACACACGGCCACATCGACCATTTCGGCTCCGCGGCCGAGCTGCACCGGCTGACCGGAGCGCCCGTCGCCGGTCACATCGCCGACGTCGAGCCCTTCCGCACCGGCCGGGTCCGCGAGCCGTACCTGCCCACCGGCCCCATGGGCCGCCTCATGAACCGCAACAAGAACCTCCACGTGCAGGCCGAACGCCTCGAACCGGACATCCTGGTCCGCGGCGAGACGAGCCTCGACGATTTCGGGCTCGCGGCGCGCATCATGCCCACTCCCGGACACACCGCCGGCTCGGTCTCCGTCATCACCGACACCGGTGACCTCGTCGCGGGTGACCTGGTGGCCAACTCCTTCATGGGCCTCATACCGGGGAAGCCGGCCAACCCACCGTTCCACGACGACCCGCTCAGCAACCTCGTCAGCTTGCGCGAGATGCTCGCCCTCAACCCCACGCGCCTCCACGTGGGCCACGGCACCCCGCTCGACCCCGACCGCGTACGACGCTGGGCGACCCGCGAGCAGCGCCGCCTCGCCCGCCTCGCCGCCCGGGGGCGCCTCACGACCCGGGCGGAAAGCGTCAAGGCGTGACGCCCGCCGAGCGGCCCACACAGACCCAGGACCGGCCGTTCCCGGGTCACGGCGCGGACCGCGTCAGCTCGGTCGTGGTTTCAGGCGCCGATCTCTCCGCGTACACCGATCAGGGCGTCATCGAGGGTCTCCGCAACGTCCTCGTGCCCGGTGAACCCGTCGTCGGTTCCGGGGTCGACGGTCCAGCCCCATCCACTGCTGTCGTCGCCGTCGATGGTGGCCGTGTGGTCGCCGCTGTGCACACTGATGGACAGGTTGCCACCGGGGAAGGTGGTCACGTCGGCATGGGCGGTGTCCCCCAGGATGCGGCGTACGGCGTCACGGGCGATCTGCTCGGTGGTTGTCACGATGAAACTCTCTCCTTGGACGGCCAGGACGACAGTCCCATCAGACAGGACCGCCGAGAAGCCGCCACGCGGCGCGCCGAGGACGCATGCGGTGCTCCGGCTGCCGACCGGAGCACCGGCGGGTCGACCACCCTGGAACTGACCCGGAACGCGCGGGTCGTGTGGCGGCTCTTCAGCGGGTACGTCGGGGGCCGCCGCGCTGCGGGCGGCGGCGAGGAACAGCTTCGGGCGCGGCCTCGGGGGACGAAAAGCCGCCGGCCACGGCCACACGTGCCGGGACGGGTGCGGCGGGGACGGGCTGAGCCGCGGCCGATGCTGCGGAGGCAGGAGAAGCCGTCGGCCGCTCGGCGCGGCCGAGGACGGCGGTGTGGGAGATCAGGGGTGCGCAGGCCTGGCAGATTTCGGCGAGGGTCCAGACCTGGCCGATGGCCGGGTTGTGGATGAGGACGAGGAGCGGGGCACCGGTGCAGGAGGCTCTGGTGTCCTCGTGGAATCCGCATTCGGCGGCTCGGCAGGCACACGCTGCGTGGGGTCGGACGGTGGCGAGGCGGGCGTGCGCGCGGGCGTGCTCGGCGGCGAACCGCCGCATGGCCGCCGTGTCCTTGGACCGGGGCGGCATGCGGCATGCCTCGGTGCTGCAGGCGACGGAGACGGTGTGGTCGGCGTGGCCGGTCAGACGGACCGTCCAGGTCCGCCCCGGGACACGGGATCCGGGAATCGTGGTCAAGGAGAGTTGTCCGTTCACATGTGTGCGGTGGTGTGCCCACTGTTCGACAGTCTCGCGTATGGCGACAGCGAATTTTCACGCAGCCCCGGCGTCGGCACGGGCACGGGCACGTGCTGGCGGCCCGGTCACGAGAGAACCGCACCTCAGACGAGGAGACAGTGGCCGAACACGCCCTGCAGTCTTTGTCGCACGCCGTTCGGCAGGTGTCAACGGCATACCGCCACATCCAGGCCGTCGAACGGTCCCGACCCCCTACGCCCCCGCTGGCGGTTGGACTGCGATGCGCGCCAACCATCCTTGTCGCACTTCGGGTTGAAACAGAACTTTTGGGGTCAATTATCACGGCCGTGTGCGAGGTCGGTGGTGAGGAGCAGCAGCGCCTGAGCGAGACAAGGCGACTCCGGGGCGGTGCGAGGCTTGTCGGAGGTGGCTGGCAGTCTGCGCTGGTGCTGATCGATGGTTTCGAGAACGATTCGCACCGCCCGCGCCGGCTGCTGGAGCGTTCCTCCATCGAGGTCGTCTCGCGCCGCGCGTGGGAGAGCCCAGACAGGGCGCGGTGGGAGCATGCCATTCGTGCCCAGGTTTGCTTCACGGTCTACCCGACCCGTGCGGCTCTTCTCACGTCACGGCTGGCAGTTCCGCATGACCACCTGCGGTGGCAGTGTCGACCCTGGCAGCTGTTGATCGGCAGCAACTTCTTGATGGCAGCGACGGCGGCCCGCGGTTCGTCAGCGTGACAGCGGACCGTGTGGACCTCCGCGCGTCTCCCCAAGAGGCTCACCGTGGTGACTGGTTGGGCCAGTTCGACAGTGATCGAGGTCTGCGACGCGATGGCCACCTCCAGCACACCGTCCTCGGACTTGTTCGCGTCCGGAAACCGGAGGTCGTAACCGCGCGGCGCCTCGTCGGCGGCCACTGCGTACGCCGCCCCCGCAGCTCCCCAACAACGACCACAGCCGCTGACTCGAAGACAGTCACCAAACGGGCGGCGGGGGTGCGCCGAGCAGCACGGCGAGCAGGCGCCCGATTGTCGTTTTGAGGTCCCTCGCTGCCACCTGGGACCCGCGTCATGAGCAGGTGGTGGGTCGTGCCGACGAGCGCGAGCGCGATGGTGGGAGCGTCGGCGTGGGCGGGCAGTCGGCCCCCGCGCTGCTCCGCCTGCAGGTAGGCGGTGAAGGCGTCCTGGATCGCGTCGAACGCGGGCGCGCCGGCCTGGAAGCCCTCCCGCGTGTGCAGCGCGGCCGCCGGGCGTGTCATCGCCAGCCCCAGCACCGGCGGTCATCAGCCGGTACGGCATGACCTTCTTCACCGACCCCGCCGCCGCGTTCGCCAACCTCCACCGCGCGCTGGCCCGGCGGCCGGCTGGCCTTCATCTGCGCGGCCGAAGCCGGGACCAACGAGTGGCTTCGGGCCCCGGCTTCGCTGGAGGACGTACTGCCGCTCGGCGGCTTCGGCAAGTCCGGCGGCCCGGGCATGTTCTCGCTCACCGATCCCGACCGCATCCGCGCCCTGCTCACCGGGGTCGGGTTCGCCGGCGTCGATGTGCAGCGGGTCGTGGCGCCGGGGAAGTGGGGTGCCGACGCGGCGGATGCCGCGGCGTTCCTGCTGGACTCCGGCCCGGGGCGCCATCTGCTCAGCCAGGTCGGCCCGCAGCAGCAGGCCGAGGCGCGCCGGGCACTGACGGCCGCCCTGCGCCGTCACGAGGCGGACGGAGCGGTGTGGCTGCGCAGCGGTTCCTGGCTGGTCACCGCTGTACGTGGCGGGGCCGGAGGGCGCTGACGACCCGCGCGCCGTAACGGTGACGCGGATTCACCCGGACAGACGGGCCGCCGGCGCCGGCGCTCAAGGGCGGTGCCAGTGCCAGACCAGGCTCCCGCCCTCCGGCACGGCCGCCCAGCGGTCGGCCGCCGCCTCCAAGGCGGTGGTGGCGCGATGCAGTGCCGCCTCGTCCAGCGGGGAACGGCCAACTCCGCGGCCCGTGACGGACCTCCCGGACCAGACCCGGTAGGCCCAGTTGACGGAAAGCTCCGCCGCCAGCACGGCTCCGCCCTTGCGGCGCAGGACTTTCAGGCCCGACCGCCGGTGCCGGGTGGGCTCGGTCGGCTCCATGCCCTGGAAGGTGGCCCCGTCGGCGACGGCACCCCAGAACCCGTCGTGGATGCCGAGCGCCTCCTCGACCGCGGCGTGCGCCAGATCGTGCGGAATGAGGGGACCGTCCGGGTGGGCGAGCAGCCGGACGTCGGGGCCCTTGCGTCCGGTGACCAGGATCTCGTGCTGATCGTCCGGCAGCTTCCGAAAGGTGATGTCCATGGGTGTGGACGTTAGGGTCCGGGCGGCCGGCCGCCAAGCGGATATCCGTGGACGTGCACGGGTGGGGCCCCCTCGCCAGGAGTCGTCTTCGGCCGGGCAGGCCGGATGCCCGGGCAGGGGCTGGCCGCCCTCGGACATCCTGACGTGCCCGGCCGAGGCCATTGCCTCAACGAGCCCGATGGAGGCGTGGCAGAAGGTCGGCGACGGGGAGTTCAGATGCCAACGAGGAACTCCTGAACGGTGGTCGCGAACCCTTCCGGGTCGGCCAGTGGGACGAAGTGGTCGGTGTCCAGTGCGCGGTACGCGGTCCCCGGGCGCCGATCAACCATGTCGAGGGCCTGGTCTGTGGGCAGGGCCTGGCTGCGGAGCCCGTGGATCAGGAGTGCGGGGCAGTCGGTCGCGAGCCACTGCTTCCAGTGATCGCCGTGGACGAGGGTCTCGGAGTCGGCGGTGTCCCCGGGGTGGAACGGCAGCCGCCAGCCCGATCCGTCGGGCAGGCGGCGCAACGCTGGGGCGATGGTGTGGGCCAGGGGTCCGCAGGCGGCGAGTAGGTCCTCACGGGAGGCTGCGGTGTAGGGGAAGTTCAGCACGAAAGCGAGGGGGCTGGTGCCGTGGTCAGGGAGGTCGACGGGGGCGTCGACATTGATGAGGGCCCCGACCAGTGCGGGGTGTTCAGCGGCCAGGTGGTAGGCGTTGATCCCACCGAGCGAGTGGCCCAGGACGACGGTCTCGTCGATGCCGAGGTGGGCAAGGAGGGCAACGAGGTCGGCAACATATCCGGCGCGGGTGTAGTCGCCGGCCCGGTCGGAGTCGCCGTGGCCGCGCTGGTCGGGCGCGATCACCCGCCAGTCGGGACCGAGGGCGGCAGCCAGGGCCGCGAAGGACGAGCCCTCCGAGAGGTGGCCGTGGAGAGCGAGGAGGGGGGCGGCCGGTGCCGCCGAAGTCCAGGTAGGACAGGGCGCGGCCGTCGATGGAGAGGACGGCGCGGGTGGGCTGGACGGACATTCGGTACTCCCCCAAGGTTCGGTGCGGAACTTCCACAGCGATCATACAAACGTATATGACGATTGTTCAATACGCTTGTATGAATCCCGCGCTGGAGTCGGAAGCGGGCGACCACGTTGGAGAGCGGCGGCACCGCGCGGCCAGGCCAGCGGCGCTGCGACCGCGTGCGGCGGCGTGCGACCGCGTGCGGCGGCGTGCGACCGCGTGCGGCGGCGCGGCGCGGCAGCGCCCGCGCGGCACCGCTTCAAAGGGCAGCCGGGTCACCCACGCGGGTCAGCCTTCCTCCCCGGTGGGGCGTGTCGACACCGGGCCGGCCTCGGGCAGCAGCCCGAGCATGTCCAGCAGCAGCGCCAGCTCTCTCGCGTCGGCTGCGCGCGACGCAACGGCGCGGCGCGCCGCCACCCGGTCAGCGGTCCCGGAACACGCCAAGAGAGCCGGCTCGTCACAGCCAAAGGGATCCTTCACCCCGCCGATCCCATCACGCCCACCCGCCACGTGCAGCCGAACTGCTCCACCTGCCCCGCAGTCCGCGCCGGGGGCGCGGCGGCCGCGCAAGTCCCTGATCGGGTGCCGGGCAGCCGCAGCCACTCGAACGTGTGAGTTCAGAAGCACCCATGCCCGACAGGACTGCCTTGGACACCGGGCCCGCAATCACGTTCGAAGTTTTCGCCCTCCCGGGGCCGTTACGGCACCCGGGGGCGGCGGGTTGTTCGAGCACCGCTCGGTTCCGGCGTCACTCTGGGAGGACCTTTGCCGACAACGCTCAGCCCCCGCACAGCCCCCGCCACAGTCGAACAGACCGCCACGGAACCTGTTCTCCGCGGGCCGGGTTACCGGCCACTCACCAGCGTGGTCCTGCTTGCTCTTCGCCCCGACGGCAGGACGGCCCTGGTGCGCCACGCCTCCGGCGTTGACCGTGGCCGGTTGAGCCTCATCGGGGGCCGGCTGGAGGCAGCGGAATGGCTGGACACAGCGGTACGCCGTGAGGCCTTCCAGAGCCTCGGCATCCGTGTGGAATCGCAGGACATCGAGTTCGCGGGCCTCCTCCACTACCAGTGCGAATCGGGCGCGGGCCGACTGTGCGCCCTCTTCACCACCCAGCGCTGGGCGGGGGAGCCCCGCAACGCCGCGCCAGGTCTGCACAGCGAGGTGGTGTGGGCGGATCCCGGCGGCTTGCCGGCCGACTGTCACCCCCTGGCCCAGGCCGTCCTCGACCAGTACGTCGCGGGCACCCTCTACAGCACCGCCGCCTTCCCTCCGGACCTGCCGGGGGCATCGCGGTGAACGCGCCCCGCCATCGCGCAGTGTCGATCGGAGGGTCCGCGTGAGCGCCTTGCCCGAAGACGCACGGTCTTCATCACAGGAGCCGGCAGGGGAGGTGCCGTCGCTGTGGCGCCACCGGGCGTTCCGCCTGTACATCGCAGGTCAAGCGGCATCGGTCGCGGGATCGTCCCTGAGCATCGTGGTCATCCCGCTCCTGGCGGTGATCGAGCTGGAGGCGTCTACCCGCCAGGTGGCACTGCTGGCTGTGGTCGGGCAATTGCCCCCACTGCTGTTCGCCCTGCATGCGGGGGTGATCGCCGAGCGCAGGCGCAAGCGGATGGTGATGATCTGCGGTGACCTGGTGAGCGCCGTCGCGGTGCTCTCCCTGCCGCTGGGCGCCGCTTTCGGCTCGTTGAGCCTGGGCCAGCTGATGGTCGTCGCCGCGGTGAACACGACAGCGGGGATGATGCACGACGCCGCGGCGATCAGCATCGTGCCGGCCCTGGTGGATCGTTCCCTGATCCCGAAGAGCAACAGCCGCATCGGGGCGCTCTTCGCCGTCGCCGCGGTGTGCGGCACCCAGCTCGGGGCAGCGGCCGCAGGTATGGTCGGCACGGCTCGGGCCCTGCTCGTGGACGTGCTTTCCTACCTGGTCAGCGCCTGCTGCACCGCGCGCATCAAGAAGGACGAGGTCTCCGAGGTTCTCGTTCCGGATCAGCGGACCAGCCGCCCGGGCGAGAAGATCCGCGAAGGCATGCGCTACGTCTTCGCGGACGTCACCCTGCGCACGCTGACCTTGGTCAACGCCACCACCTCGCTCGGCCTCGGCCTGCTCAACACCCTGTGGGCGCTGTACCTGCTGCGCGAACTGGCCATGCCGGCCGGCCGCTTCGGCGCGGTGATGGGTCTGGGCACGCTCGGCGCCGCCACGGGGGCGCTGCTCGCACCCGCCCTGACGCAACGGTACGGGCCCGGCCCGATGATGCTCGCGGCGCAGATGGTCACGCCCCTGGTCCAGATCCCGCTGCTCCTCGCCCGCCCCGGCTCCGGATGGCAGATCGCCATCGCGGTCGCCCTGTTCGTGCAGCTGTGCTGCGCGGGCATGGCCGGCACGACGCAGCGCTCCATCCGCCAGTGCGTGGCTGAGGCAGGGATGCAGGCCCGCATGCAGGCGGTCTCCACGTGGCTGACCGCCGGCTCCCGCCCGCTGGCGGCCGTCATCGCCGGCGGGATCGGCAGCCGGTTCGGTGTCCGTACGGCCCTCGCGGTCGGTGCTCTCGCTCTCGTCGTCCCCTGCGCAGTCCTGCACTTCTCTCCCGTCCGTACCCTGCGAGCCATGCCCGCACGGCCCCCCGTCCCTCGAGCCCACTCCGGTGAACCGATGAACACCCCTCTGCTGCCCGTCCCCACCGCCGGCCTGGACGAGGTCCTGCCCGCAACGCCGCCGGACAACGGCGGAAAACGACGCGACGACGCGGTCACGGGTGGTGGGGCATGAGTGCCGTTCTCAACGCCGTCGGGGTCCACCTGCACCGGGGAGACCCGGCGCGAGGGGTCCTGCCGGGGCTGCGCCACCCCGCCCCCCGTACGCGACTTGCCCTGTTTCTCCGGATCGCAGCCGAGCCACCCGTCTGACAAACCCGCCCACCACGGGCATCCCCGTCAGCAACCGCGCGTCTGGCTGGACGCTTCCGAAGTCAACAACGCCTTCCGCCGGGCGAACCGGGCGGGAGGGACGATCGTGATTCTCTCGGCTCGCCCCGTGGCCCCAGGAACTACTGTCGCGAGCATGGTCGAACACGATGCCCTCAATGCCACGCGCGAGGCTTACGACGCCGTTGCCCCCACCTATGCGCAGCTGTTCCGCGACAGCCTGCGTGACAGGCCTCTGGACCGCGCGGTCTTGGGTGCATTCGCCGAGGTCGTAAGTGCGGGTGGTGGGGACCGTCAGGTCGCGGACCTTGGCTGCGGGCCTGGCCATATCACGGCTTATCTGGACGAGCTGGGGCTGGCGGCGTTCGGTGTCGATGCCTCTCCTGCGATGATCAAGTTGGCTCGACAGGCCCATCCGGGCCTGCGGTTCGACGTGGGCTCGATGGCCGCGTTGGACATCGCTGACGGCGTGCTGGGCGGCGCACTCTCACGTTGGTCCATCATCCACACTCCGCCGCAAGAACTCCCCGTCATCTTGGCGGAGTTCCACCGCGTGCTGGCACCTGGCGGCCACCTTCTGGTCGGTTTTTCGGCCAGCGATGACTCGTCTCACCTGACACAGGTCTTCGATCACACAGTCGCGCCGGCCTATCGGTGGTCGCCTGATCACCTCGCCGCGATGCTGCGCAAGTCCGGGTTGGCCGAGGTAGCCCGGTTGGTTCGCGAGCCTCAGCCCACCGACCGACGGCAATTCCAGGAGGTTCAACTCCTCGCCCGTAAAGTCTGAAGGTTCTCCCGTAACTGCTGGTCGCGGGTGAGATGCGGCAGTTCGGCAAGCGGGTTGTGCGGTGCGGGACCCTGCAGCCGGGCGCTACCGACTGGCGGCCGGACGCGGCCGTGACCAGGTCTTTCGCTACGCCCTGTTACCGCGCCCGCCGGGACCTTACGCTGACCGTCATGGCAGACGATCCGGATGACGGAGTCCCGCTGACGCGGGTGGAGAGCGGGGAGCAGCGTGTCGTTGTGCAGGTGGGGGGTGAGATGGATGTCGACCGGGCGCCGATGCTACGGGAGGCCCTCCGGGCGGTGATCACTCGGCCGGAATGCCCCGGCGAGGTCGTCGTGGACCTGTCCGAGCTCACCTTCTGCGACTCTTCCGGCCTCAACGCTCTCCTCCAGGCCCGTATCACCGCCCAGAGGCATGGCCGGCGCCTCAGCCTGCGTGCCCCGTCCCCTCGGTTCGTGCGTCTCCTGGAACTGACCGACACAGCCCACCTCTTCCCCATCACGACTCACTGACGGACGTGCCCCGGCGGAGCCGGGGCTTGCCGTAGCGGCTGAGGCGGCCCCGCCGCTCAGCAGGCCGGAGCCCGGCACCTGAGCGCATCACGGCTGGTCGATGATCTCCAGCGCCGCGGCGCCGGCGGCGAGAGGAAGGGCAGGCACGCGGTCGGCGGGGCAGCTGCCTCGCTCACTCCGCTCCATGACACTCACCGCGCACCTAGTCATCCTCCGGATGACAGCCTACTTGTCATCGTTTCGATGACATGCTAAAACAGGAGCACGTTGAAGCGCATTGGCAGTTCCTGCCTGAACCAACTGGAGGTGTTTCGCGATGTTGATGCGCACCGACCCGTTCCGCGAGATGGACCGGATCTTCCAGCAGCTGTCGGGGACGACCGGGACCTGGTCGCAGCCGTCCGTGATGCCGATGGACGCCTACCGCGAGGGCGACGAGTACGTGATCGCCTTCGACCTCCCCGGCGTGAACACCGAGGCGATCGACATCGACGTCGAGCGGAACATGCTGACCGTCAAGGCGGAGCGCCGTCCGGCCGCCAAGGGCGACACCGTGCAGATGGAGCTCTCCGAGCGACCCCTCGGCGTCTTCTCCCGCCAGGTCATGCTGGCCGACACCCTCGACACCGAGCGCATCGAAGCCGACTACGACGCGGGGGTCCTGACCCTGCGGATCCCGATCGCCGAGCGCGCCAAGCCCCGCAAGATCGCCATCGGCGGCGAATCCGGCCGCCAGCAGATCACCGGCTGAACAGCCCCGCACCGGCGGCGGAGGACGGGGAACCCATCCCCTCCGGCAACCCGTCCTCCGCGCCCCTCTACTTCTCCCCCTCCCCCGGAGGTGACGTGATGCCGATGCGCCAGGAGGCGTTCCTGCACCAGGTCCAGGAACGCGGCGAGTACCGGACCCGGGCGGAAGCCGAACGGGCGGCCCGCGTGGTCCTGGCCCTGCTGGGCGCGCACCTGGTCGGCACCGTGCGAGCCGAGCTCGCAGCCCGGCTCCCCGAGACGTACGCCCTGATCCTCCTCAACCCCCTGCAGGCCGCTGAACCTCTCTCACCCGAACGCTTCGTCCGCGCGACCGCGGCCTGGATCGAAGGGGCCACCGAGAAGACAGCCCTGTGGGACATCGGCGCGGTCCTCAGCGCCGCGGCCGCCGCAGCGGGAGACGTTCTCACCCGCGAGGTCCTGCTCCAGCTCCCGCCCGGCTACGACCTCCTCTTCGGGCACCCCCAGCCCACCTGACCGACACCACCGGCCGGAAACCGCACCTTCGACGAGAAAGGCAACCGCAGCACCATGTACGACCAGCCTCGAACGGCCCCGTCCCGGACGGCCATGACGTTCGACCAGATGCTGGAACGCGTGCGCTACGAGGGCGCTTACCCCACCCGCGAACGCGCCGAAGAAGCCGTCCACCACGTCCTCGCCGCCCTCGGCCGACAGGTCACCGGAGACGAACGCGTGGAGCTCGCGGGCTGTTTGCCCATCGAGGCCGCCCTCGCCCTGACCGCCCAGATCCCCGACGCCGAACAGCTCACCGGCTGGGGCTTCGTCAAGGATCTGGCCGCCCGCACCGGGGGCACGCCGGCGACCGCACGCTGGGACACCGGCGCCGTACTCACAGTCGTCTCGCGCCTCGCCGGGCCCGACCTCCTCGCCCGGATCCTCCACCAGCTCCCCGGCGGCTACGCCCTCCTCTTCGGCCAGGCGCAACTGCAACAGCCCCAGCACGCAGCCTGATCCCGCCCGGTCCCGGGGACACGTGGAGCGGGACGCACGAGAGGGCCATGGGAAATTGCGGAGCCGGTGGTCCCGCCCTCGAGGTCGCGGCCGCCAGAGCGGCGGGATTCAGGACACGCGTGATGAGACGCTGTCCGCCGCGATCATCCACGTCCGCGTCTGCGGCTGCGGCTGCGGCTGCGGCCACTGCCCACCGCGGACGCCCTCATCTGCGAGGTGGAAGGGCCCCGGCGGAGAAGCCCCGGCAGAGAAGACGCGCCATGGCGCCGCGGTACGCCTACACCCTGACCGGGATCGTGAGCCACGCCACCGAGTGGGACGCAGCTGGGGTACGGGCGCTGCGCGCGAGCCACGACGGCGGTGATCCGGAAGGCATGATCGCGGGGTCGTAGCGCAGGGGGACGCGCGGGATGTCCCGCTCAACCGCCGGGGCGGCCCTGGGGAAAGGGCACTACACCACCCGCTGGGCCCTGGCCGATGTGCCGCCCTGCCCGGTGGCGCCCACCGAAGGCCGTTCCCGACTCGGTGGCGTCATCGATGACCCTCTCCGCCGTCGACGGCCTGATCACCCGCGAGGAGAACATGCTCCTCATGGCGGACCTGCACCACCTGCCCAAGCGCGAAGGGCGGCGGGTGGCCGCCGAACTGCTCGAGCGCTTCGACCCTGCTGCTCTTCGTCTACGTCTTCGGCGACGTGATGAGCGCCGGCATCGGGGACGGCGGCGCGGACCGCTCCGAGTACATCGCCTACCTCGTGCCGGGCCTCCTGCTGATGACCATCGGCAGCACCACGATCGGCACCGCGGTGTCCGTGTCCAACGACATGACCGAGGGCATCACCGCCCGCTTCCGCACCATTGCCATCCACCGCCCCTCGGTACTCATCGGGCACGTCCTCGGCAGCGTGCTGCAGTGCGTGATGAGCGTGGTCCTCGTCGGCGCCGTCGCCGTGGCCATCGGCTTCCGGTCCACGGACGCCACGGCCCTGGAGTGGCTGGCGGCGTTCGGCCTGCTCACGATGTTCGCCCTGGCGCTCACCTGGATCGCGGTCGGCATGGGCCTGATCAGCCCGAACGCGGAGGCCGCCAGCAACAACGCGATGCCGATGATCCTGCTGCCGCTCCTGTCCAGCGCCTTCGTCCCCATCGACGCAATGCCGGGCTGATTCCAGCCCATCGCCCAGTACCAGCCGTTCACACCCGCCATCGAAACCCTGCGCGGACTGCTGCTCGGCACCGAAATCGGGCACAACGGATGGCTCGCCGTCACCTGGTGCCTGGGCCTCGCGGTGCTCGGCTGCCTCTGGTCGGCCTCCAAGTTCAACCACGACCCGAAGTAGCGGGAAAAAGACCGGTCGGCTGCCCGAGGGTCGCGGCCTCCAGCTCATCTCGCTCCAGGGCGGCGGACTCCGACGCCCTGCAGTCGTGCTACTTGCCTTCCAGTGCCGCCACCAGCTGAGGCAGGTTGCCGCCGGCCATGATGAGGGCGAGGTGGTCGTGGTAGTCCCGGCTGCTGACGATCAGGCCGTCGCGGACCCGCAACACCTGGATGTTGGCGGCCTCGAAGGTCCGCCCGGTCACCCGGTGGTGCACCTGGTAGTCGAACTCGGCGACGACCACCTCTGCGTCGTCGGTTTCCCGGACGACCACGTTCGCCGGGGTCAGTTCCACGGGCGAACTCGCGTCGACTTGAGCGAACCGCTCCTTGAGTGCGGTCCGCCCTTCGAGCCGGCGCGGCCCGACCGGCTCGAAGACCGTCTCCACCACGGCGTCTTCGGCATATAGCTCGGCCAGCTCCGCGAACCGTCCCGCGCCGATGCCCTCGATCAGTTTCTGGAAGACCTCGCGCGGTGACAGCGTTTCAGACATGACAAACCCCCAGAGGATCCACGGCTACAATCGGACTAGCGACTCCGTTTCACGATACGGACTGGTGACTCCGGTTGTCCAGGGTGTTCTGCCGTCGGCGTCGAAAGGTGGGAGAAAGATGGGTGGCGCTCAGGAGCGCCCGCTGCGGGCGGACGCGGCCCGCAACCGGGCGAGATTGCTGGACACCGCCACGGAGGTATTCACCACCCGCGGCGTCGGTGTACCGACCGAGGAGATCGCCCGGATCGCCGGGGTAGGGGTGGGCACGCTCTTCAGACACTTCCCGACCAAGGAAGCCCTGCTGGAAGCAGTGATGGTGCGCAGGCTGGAGACGATGGCAGAGCAGACCGCGCAGCTGGCCGCCGAGGCCGCGCCCGCCGAAGCCTTCTTCGCGTGTTTCCGACTGGTGGTGGAACAGTCCGCGGGCAAGAACGAGTTCGCCCAGGTTCTCGCTGCGGCCGGGGTGGACGTGCACGCGTCGCTGCAGGAGCCGACCATGGAGATCCAGGCTCGGCTCGCCGAACTGCTGACCGGCGCGCAACAAGCCGGAGCGGTCCGCCCGGAGCTGGGCCTGCCGGAGTTCATCGCCCTCCTGGCCGGCACCGGCAGGGCGATGGAACAGCTCGGAGCGGATCCGGCGGCCCGGGAGCTGATCTTCCAGGTCGTATTCGACGGACTGCGGCCACGCTGAGCCGAAGGCGCGCGAACCTCCGACGGAAGACCCGCCGTCGAGATGCGCCACCGCTCGGCAGCGTCGCACACAGCTCTCCTGGATCCCCCCGCGCCGGTCGACCCCGTGGCCTCGTACCTGCCGAGACCTGCGTCCTCGATCCACTGACGGTGACCGGCCTTCCGGACGAGGACGAACTGCCCGAGGACCTCGTCGAACGGGCAGAGGCCTGGGCGCAAGCCCGCGGCACCGAGTACCATCGCGGTCTTTCCTGCCGGGAGGGATGGAAGGCGGGCGGCTGGCCCAGCTGGCACCTGACGGACCTCGAGCCGATCGACTGCCCGGCGTGCGGCACACGGACCCGACTCTTCCTCACGGTGGACAGCGGCGACGCCCCGGACCTCAACGTCGGCCGGTTCGGTGAGCTGCGCATCTTCACGTGCCCCGTGGACCCTTCACACCCGATCCGCCTGAACGTTCAGTAGCGCGGGCTCCTCATGACCTGACGTCCCCGCTGCCGTGGGCCGCGTTCGGGGCAGGTCGCGGACCGGTCACGAGGTCGAGGCGGGGGGTGGCGGCGTACGTGCCTGGTCGGGCACTCCCTCGTTCGGGCTACTGGGCGGCCGTGTCAGACCGGCCGCCCTGAAGCCCGTACCCCGCCGGACCCTGCGTGCCCAGCCGGCCGTCTGAGGCCTCAGGCCGTGGAGGGCGCTGCGGCCTCGGGGGACTCGGGTGACTCAGGGGTCTCGGTGGGCTCAGGGCTCTTGGTGGGCTCAGGAGCCTTAGCGGGCTCAGAGGCCTCGGCGGGCTCAGAGGCCCCGTTGGCGACCGCGGCCCCCGTCTCGGCATCGGGTCGGCGGATGCGGTGCAACCCCCGGCGGTCGTAGAAGCGGGTGACGGCGAAGCCGAAGACCAGCGCGGCGACCAGGGCGACACCCATCGCGGCCCATGCCCGCGTCAGGCCCGCGTCGGCCTGGGCTCCGTAGTAGAGCAGGGAGCGCAGCCCCTCGGTGATCTGGCGCAGCGGCTCGAACTCGGCGAGGGCGCGGAAGAACCCGGGCAGTGCCTGAACGGGCACGGTGGCGCCGGATGAGGGGACGGCCATCGCGACGAAGACGATGGTGGCCAGCAGCATGCCGGGGGTTCCGAAGGCGGCGAACAGGGCCAGGCTGCCCATGCCGACGACCGCGACGGTAGCGACCGAGTAGAGCCACAGCAGGCCGAGGTGGGAAGCATCCATGTCGAGGATGTCGACAGTGGCCACCTCGACCAGGGTGCCCATGACCAGTGACAAGCCGAGCATGAGCGCCATGCCGATGGCCAGGGTGCGGACGCGACTGGTGTGCTGAACGGGTTCCCGCTTGCGGAAGGGGCCGAAATCGGTGTGCAGGTAGCCGAGCGCTGTGTCGACCTGGGAGTTGACCACGTTGGCGCCGAGCATGCCGCACACGACCAGGACCAGTGCGTAGTAGAAGGCGCTCAGGCCCATGGCGCTGCGGGAGCCGACGGGGTGGCCGTCGGCGACGTTCACGGTCACCGGGTCGGCCAGCTTCAGCTGGGCGGCCGTCGGGAGCGGGGTCTTCTGGGCTCCGGCCTGCTTGAGGAGTTCCTGGCCGAGCTGGGCCGAGGCGGCGTGGGCGGCCTTCTGGGCGGCCTGGGAGGACATGGAGGAGCCGATGCTGCCGGCGGCCTGGTTGGTCAGCACGGTCAGGGTCGGCGGAGCTGCCTTGCCCTGGGGTGCGGGCTGCGGGGCGGTGAGCCCGGTCACCGTGGCGGAGAAGTCCTCGGGTATGACGAGGGCACCGAAGACCTTGCCCCGGCCCAGCCGCTTGTTGGCTTCCTCACGGCTGACGACCTGCCAGTCGATGCTCTTGTCGCCCTTGGCGGCCTTCTGAATCCCCGAGACGACCTGCTCGCCCAGGTTGACGCGGCGGCCGTTGACGTCGGCGCCGCCGTCGGTGTTGACCAGGGCCACGGGCAGGTCGCGCAGGTTGCCCCTGGGGTTGACGTTGCCACCGACGTAGAGCAGGGCGAACACCATCGAGACCACTGCGGCGATCAGTCCCGTTCCGATCCACAGCTGCGGTCGGCGGAGCACGGAGGGGGGCGTGGGGTGAGGCATCGATCCTCCGGCGGTGCGGCTGCGTTCCTTGGCTGGATACTTAAGCTATCCAGTACTGGATACTGGCAGTATCTTGTTGTGGTGTCCAATCGCCGATACGGCTACCGGGCCGCATGACCAGCAGGGAAGCCGCATGAAGATCTCGGAGCTCAGCCGGCGGACCGGCGTGCCGGTCGCCAGCATCAAGTACTTCCTGCGGCAGGGTCTCCTGCCCGCTGGGCGGGCGACCGCCGCGACGCTGGCCGAGTACGGGGAGGACCACGCGCAGCGGCTGCGGCTGATCAAGGCACTGACCACGCTCGGCGGCCTTTCCATCGCCGCCACGCGTGACGTACTCGCGGCCGTCGACCAGGCCCACAGCTCGGAGGGCGCCCTCGGAGCGGTCAGCTACGCCCTTCCGGTGCCGGTGGCGGCCCAGCGCGCCGGGGGCGACGAGGAGGAAGCCGAGGCCGACGCGACCGCGGGGGACGAGGTGGCGGAACTGCTCGCGGCCCTGGACTGGCAGGCGCCCGGCACGTCACCGCACGTGAAGGGACTGACGGCCGCGCTGAAGGAACTGCGGCGGCTGGACGCGCAGTACGCGCCGGGCGAGCTCGCCGCCTACGCGAGGCTGGCCGGGTCGGTGGCCCGGCTGGACCTGGAGCGCGCGGCCGGTCTTGAGGACCCGGAAGCCCTGGCCGAGCGGGCGGTCATCGTCTTCGCGATCTGCGCCCCGGTGTTCGAGCTGCTGCGGCGTCTCGCGCAGGAGGACCAGGTCCGGCGCAGAGTCGCAGGTGGGCAACAGGGTGCCGTCCACGATCAGCACGGTGTCCTCGCGGAACCGCTTGCGCCGTTGAGGGGCCAGGGTGGGACCGAAAGGGCCGATGGTGCGGTCGGCGGCCCACTTCGGCACTCCGAACAGCGGGGCCGGCTGCCGCAGGGTGAGGTTGGTCCGCCAGTATGCGGCGACCAGGAGGACCCGGTCCTCTAGCGGCAGCCCTACGGCTGGCCCTTGCGGACCGGCTCAGCGCCCCGCCCCGCAACGCGGTGATCAACTTGCCGAACAGTTCACGGGCCGCTTCCAGCGCAGATCGAGCAGCATCACGTCATGGAGGTCCGCACCCTCGCCCCACGGCCGCGCCTCGCCGATCTTGCGGTATCCCCACGCCCGGTAAGCGGCCGACGCGGCCTTGCTCGCCGGGTGGACGTTCAGTAGCACCCGCTCGGCCCCGATGGCGCCGAGCATCGTCGTGTGCAGACGCTGCGCAACAGGTCAGGGCACGGTGTCAGATGCGTTGCCGGCAAGGCCGTAGTGGCACTGAACGCGTGGTTGGGGCGCGCTGCGGAGTAGGCGGCGCTCACATCCCGCTATGCGTCCCGTACGGCCCACGCCGTAGTGGGGGCACATCGCCGGGTCTTCGACACCGTTGGTCGGCCGGACCCGGGTCGTGAGGGTTTCGGTGCGTCGGCACGAGACGGCTTCTCAGGTCAGATGCGTGGGATTTGATAGCCAGATCTCGAAAATCGAGCAAGCCAGCCGTTCGGGGCGACGACGGCTGAATCGCCCCCCGTGTCACCCGAGGAGATTTCCACCAAATTCTGACGCTCAAGTTCCGCTGCGTATCTCTTCATCTCTTCGGGGCCAGAAAAACCGAAGAGATCGTGATCCTCGAAATCACAGGATCCTTCGTTGCCGACCATGTCGTCCAGAAGCCTCCAGCCGGCCGAGGAGATGCCAGGATTGCCCGCGTACTCGTCCGAGAGGAGTGTCAGCCAAGATTGCAATAGCGCAGCATGCTCCATATCGCTCTCGCCAAGAATGCCTTCATCATGGAGCCAGAAGCTAAAATCCTCACACTTTTGGAGAGTGTTCCTGAGGTTGCATTTCAGGATCTCGTAGAGGTATTGGAAACCTATAGCTCCGACTGGCGGTGCCCCACCCGTCGAGAACTCGTTTATTCGAGCCTCAAGTGCCCTGATGGCATCGTCCATGGACAAGGGCTCAACCTCAAGAGGGTGGCACAACCTGCCCTGGAGCCGCGGTGACGCAGCCGCCGTACGCACCACACCGCGTGCCCCGCATATTACCCACCTGAGGCCCGGTTCGGCGAGGATCGTATCGCGGATTTCCTCAAGCGCCTGCCGGGCAGAAGTAGAGCTGACGAGCAGCTCCAAGTTGTCGAGCACGCAGACGAAGTATCCACACCCCGGAGGGTCGAAGCATTCACTCATCCAATTGCGAACCGTATTGGAAAGGCCAGCTTCGGCGAATGCGAGCGAAGTGTTCACCGATTCACTTCTGGCTGCGCTCACACTGAATCCCAGGACGGATGCGCCGCCGGAGAGAGTTTTAACGATAGGCGAATTCATCCATTTATTGACGTCCGCCACTTTGGGCGCGTCGTAACCCCACGCCTGCAATTCATCTCTATACCGTATGAACCCCTCCGCGATCGCCCGGTAAACTGTCGCCTCAAGCAGCTTGACATTTTCCCTGGTGGCAATCTGGAACGGCACTTCAATGGGGAGCAGGATAGGGGCTCGCGCCTTATCGCTATTTCTCTTCATGCGATAGTTCGCGATGGTTATCAAGCTCGTCTTCCCGACCCCGGCCTGACCTTCGATGGTCACATGGCTCGACGATGAGGCAAGTCGATTAATCAGGCGTTTTATATGCCTCTCTCGCCCCACCAACAACCTCTCCCCTATTGCTGTCGGCGGGAGAGATTTTGTGTCGTACGGACTCTGAGAGAAGCCTAGATCGCTCCAAATTGTCATGACGCACCGACCGGTAAATCGTTGAAACGTCACCAGTGCGCTCTGCACCAATTACCTTCCACCGTACGAGTCACAGGCGAAGTCGGCAACTTTGCACGAGGGTTGTCCCGTTCCGATGGGCTTGTTCGGCAACTAGGGGCGGATCAGCTCGGCATGGGGGAGGAATGCGCCCCGCTCGGACGGCGATACGAAGTCTCCCAAGTCCGAGAAGTAGTAGGAGCCTGTCGATCCGGTGCACACCTCCAGAAGGAAGCGGCTGCACGAAGACGTGGGGTGGAACTCCCACAAGGGGCCGCGGCCCTCGTTGAGGATGACCGGCCACTCCTCCGGGAGAACACCGGGGAGCGCGAGCCAGTAGAGGACCTCTCCCCCGTTCTCGGAGTAGCCCCACGGCACCAACCGGGCACCGTCCTGTTCCAACTCGGCCGGCTTCGCCTCGCCCACTGCCCAGAGATCGGCCAGGATCTCTTCGCGCTCGACTGTCTGCGCAAGCAAGTCGTACATCTCATCAGGGCAGCCCGGCTCCATCAGCCACAGAACCCCCGAGAAGACGCCGCCGCCGTACACCTCGATGAGCCGCTTGTAGTCCGCCGGCAGGGCCGTGCCCAACCGCTCCTGCACCATGGGCCAGTCCACGGGCCGCCTCGCAGAGGACGGAGGCGGACAGGCGCGGATCAGCGGGTCGGTGTAGCGCAGGCTCCGCCCGACCCTGATGTCCTCGGGCAGGGCACTCAGGCGGGGCGGCGTCCGCGAAGCGTCAAGAACCACCGTGTGCAGCCGGTCCCCGACCACCGGCCGAGTGGCGCCTGTCCACCACGAAGGATGTTTGACCTGGTCGATGAAGCCCTCGTGCCCGTTGATGTCGACGGCGAAGCCCACCGACGCCACAGCGGTGACAACCGCATTGAGCTCCTCGTGATCGCTCAGCATGACCCCACCCTCAACTCGTCCTGGACCAGCTGCTCGGCGATCCCCTTGCCTCGGTCGACGAGCTGCCGCCCATCAGGCCACCGTCTGCTCGTGCTGTCGTCGCACCATCTCGGAGATCCAGCTGGGGGCGAAGGGAGACGTGCAACCCGGGGACGTCGGGTAGTCCTTGAGCACCTCCAGGCGCTCACCGATGTCGATCGCACGGGCGCGGTGCTCGGCATGCTCGATCCCGATCTGAGCCAGGCAGTGGTTCATCGCCCACTGCAGGCGATCCGGGGCGTCTTTCATCTCCGCCTCGATGACGTCGAGCAGTCCTGCGAGGTCGAGGCCCTCGGGCTTCTTCGCCACGCGCTCGGTGGTGAGCGCCCAGCCGGCACTCGCGACCACCGGATCCGGATCGGCGGACCAGGCCACGCGCAGCTCTTCCGAGTGCGGGTTCTTCTTCACCACGTAGCTCACGAGCCAGTCGTGCACCTTGGGTGTGCGCGCCTCGCGCAACATGGCGTCCAACTCGTTACGCTCGAACGCCTTCGGGCGGCAGATCAGGATCGCCAGCAGTCTCGCCGCGGTGTCATCCGTCTCCCAGAGCCGGCGCGCGAGTTCCTGCTGCGTCTTCAGCCGCTTCGCGAGCGCGCGCAGCTTGCTGAGGTTCACACCGTGATCGTCACCGTGTTTCTCGTTCACCGCGCGTGTCTTCGGGTCCTCGAGCTCGGCCAACTCGGCCATCACCTCGGCCATCACCTCGGCCAACGCCGTCTCGCCCACCTCAGCCTCCTGTCCCTCACGTGCGGGAGTCAGCCTACGACGGAAATCGGCCTTGCCTGAGTCTGCCGCCGAGCAAGCACCGTACGGGTCTGGACCGCCGAACTCTGATTCCGTGCAAGCACGCCGAACCCCTGCCCGGCCTGATCGTCCAGTGCTTGCTCCGCGCGTGTCGGTCCACCCTGACCAGCATCGCCACCTGCTCCTTGCCGTGCCCGCCGCCGTCCTGCCCCTCTCCCCCGTGGCCTCGCCGTCTCCTCGTAGCCCGGGCGCTTCCGCAGGTCCGGAACGTCGGCTCAACAGGCGGCATTCACCCGTCCGGCTTAGCCTGTAATCGTTGACTTCCAGGCAATGCCGGTGATTCCGCCGGGCAGCGGAGCGTCGATGCCGCCGTCTCCGCGCACCCCGGGCAATGCCTCGGGGCAGACGGCGCGGCGCAGCGCCGATCGCGGTACGGACACCGTAGGTACGCCTCCCCGTTTCACGTACGGAAGCGTCTCCTGCGGGGGTACGCCGGTGGTGCGGCGACGTCGTTTCGGCGGTTACCACGCCACGCACTACAACTACCGTCACTCGGCGCATACTTCCGGACGCTGGGTACGGCGAGCACTGGCCGGAGTACACGCACGAGGTGGACCATCACCGCCCAGGCCGGGAGCCATCACCTCGGCGTCCAGGCATGCAACCACCGCGGCGTTCCGACCAGTTCTTCCTGTACCGGGTGGCCCCCGCGGATCCACCTGAACGCACGCCCGTACCGATGGTTTCGAACCGCTGCAAGGAGGAGTCATGGGAACGCTTCCGCGCTCGACATCCCGCCGGCCGCGCCGCTTCGCGGTGAGCGCCACGGCATTGGCCGTGGTCGGCCTCGCCGTCCCGTCGGCTGCGACGGCGACGGCCGGCGCGGCGCCCGCCCGCCTGGTCACCCCGGCCGGGTCGGCTCGGGCCTGGTCGACCCCAGCCAGTCTGGACAAGGCACCGCAAGGCCTCTACCTGTTCCAGTACACCTACCGGGGCCATCTCAAGATCGGCGGCGGCAATTTCACCCTCGGGGGCAAGGTCTACATGGTCGTCAAGTTCAACTCGGGGCAGGTCAAATACCAGAAGAACGTGATCGCGAAGACGAATGCCGGGGTGCCCGGCGGGGCCGCCTATATGGAGACGAACATCTCCGCTCCCTGCGCCCCCGGGAACAACGGCTACGCCCAGGCGTACGACTACAGCACCAAGACCTGGTCACCGAAACTTCCGGTGGCGATCTGTGTGCGGTTCGACTGAGCACCCGGCGCACCTCTGACCGGGGTCAACCGAGCTGCCGCCCGAGGAAGTCCAGCATCCCCTCCGCCGCGACGCTCCAGTAGGGCCAGCCGTGGCCGCCCGGCGCCAGGACCACCTCGGCGTCCACGCCGCGGGCCCCGAACACGGTGCGCAGATCTTCGGTCCCCGGCAGGTAGTTGGAGTCCTCGGTCCCGCAGGCGAGGTGGTAGCGGGTGCTCCGGAGCCGGTCGGGTGCGGTGCGCCGGATGATGTCGGCCAGGTTGTACTCCCGGGAGCGGTCCGTCAGCCGGGCGGATCCGGCCAGGTCCCGGCCGAAGGCATGGCCGTAGAAGCGGTTCCACTCCCCCATCGGCATCACGCGGTAGCCCTCGTCGGTGAAGTGTGCCGTGCTCAGCCCGGCGGCGGCGCCGAACAGGCCGGGGTACCGCAGGGCGTACATCAGCGCGCCGTAGCCGCCCATGGAAAGCCCCGCGACGGCCCTCTTCTCCGGCCGGCCGCCCAGCCCGTGGGCCTGTTCGACGGCCGGGACGAACTCCTGGATGAACATGTCCTCGTAGCGCAGGGCGTCGCTGCCGGATTCGGCGTCATTGATGTAGAACGTCTCGTCCTGGCCTCCCCCCGGAGTTCCGGGATCGCGCCGGGCGTCGGGCATCACGAGGGCGCACGCCGGGACCCGGCCCGCCGCGATTGCCCGTTCCAGGGTCGGCACGATGCTGCCCTTGACGACCCAGTCCGTGTGCTTCCCGCTCGCGCCGTGTAGCAGGAAGAGGACCGGGATCCTGTCGTCCTGCCCGCCGCCCGGGGGCGAGGAGCTCACCCCGGCGGGCAGGTAGAGGCTGTAAGGGACGTCCCGGCCGAGCAGCCGGCTGCGCACGGACAGGTCGGTGCGCAGCGACGCGGTCCCGGAGGCGGACGGAGAGGGCGGGGTGGAGAACGGAGAGGGCGTGGTGGAGGACGGCGCCGGTTCCGGGGCCCCTGGACCGGCCCGCAGCAGGAAGGCCGCGGAGATGACGGCCGCGACCGATCCGCCGGCCCCGGCCGCGAGCAGGGAACGACGCGCGAGAAGTCTCACCAGGGTTCCCTCACCGTCGGCACCGGATGTTCGCCTCAGCCGTTCTCCGCCCGTGCCCGGCGGTCCGAACGCGGTGGAACCCCACGCCCGTGCCGGGTGTGCGGGCAGGCGATGCTTGTGGCCGGTCCCGGGCGAGGGAGCTGCGGGCTCCTTCCCTCACGTGGCCGGAGGTTCACGGGACCGAACACATGACATGCCCGGCATGCGCATCGAGGCAAGCAGCCACGCCGAAGGCCCCACCGAGGTCATCCCCCGGTGGCGTACTGGCTACGGATTCTCGGCGGAGCCGGGCCGCATGTCCGGCCGGCCCGCGGGCGTGCCCGCTCGGGGGCCCGATGCCACTGATCTGGGGTTTCCGGCAGGCCGCGTACCCTCCTTCCTGTGTCCGCCTCCCGTCTGCATCGCGTCGCCGTCCTTGTGCTCGACGGTGCGAAACCGCTCGACGTCGGCATTCCCGCGCAGGTTTTCACGCGCCGGGCGAGCATGCCGTACGAGGTGCGGGTGTGCGGCGCGGCCCCCGGCCTCGTGGCCGGGGGCGACGGCCTTTCGTACTACGTGTCCCACGGGCTCGACACGCTTGCGTGGGCCGACATCGTCTTCGTCCCCGGGTACCGGTTCCCGGACCGCGACGACCCGCCACCGACCGTGATCGACGCGCTGATCGCCGCCCACGACCGGGGCGCGCGGCTCGCCGCCATCTCGACGGGTGCGTTCGCGCTCGCCGCCACGGGCCTGCTCGACGGCAAGCGCGCGACGACCCACTGGCATTACGCACGGGCGCTCGTGGCGAAGCATCCACTCGTTCGTCTCGACGAAAACGTCTTGTTCGTCGACGAGGGCAGCCTGCTGACCTCGGCCGGCGCCGCCTCGGGCATCGACCTGTGCCTGCACATCCTGCGCCGCGACCTCGGTGTGGCCGCCTCCAACCACGCGGCCCGGCGCCTGGTCGCGGCCCCCTACCGCAGCGGCGGCCAGGCACAGTACGTGCCGCGCAGTGTGCCCGAAGCGCTCGGCGAGCGGTTCGCCGCCACCCGCGAGTGGGCGCTGCACCATCTCGGCGAGCCCCTCACGCTGGAAGCGCTCGCCGAGCACGCGGCGGTGTCGCCCCGCACGTTCTCCCGACGCTTCGCCGAGGACACGGGGTACACGCCGATGCAGTGGGTCATGCGCGCCCGGATCGACCTGGCCCGTGAGCTGCTCGAGCGTTCCCAGCGGGGCGTCGAACAGATCGCCGCCGACGTCGGCCTCGGGACCGGGGCAAACCTGCGGTTGCACTTCCAGCGCATCCTCGGCACCACCCCTAGCGAGTACCGGCGCACGTTCACGAAGGGCAGGTAGCCCGCGACCCGCGCCACCCACCAGCCGCCACGTGGCGAGATCCTTTTGAACCATGGCAATCTCGCCGCTGTCACGGGCCGATGCCGCGGGCGAACCTGATGGCGAACAGAAGGGGACACCGCTCATGACTCGTATCGCCATCAACGGTTTCGGCCGCATCGGACGCAATGTGCTGCGCGCACTGCTCGAACGTGACACCGACCTCGAAGTCGTCGCCGTCAACGACCTCACGGAACCCGCGACCCTCGCCCGGCTGCTCGCTTACGACACCACGGCCGGACGGCTGGGTCGCCCGGTGACCGTCGACGGGAACGCCCTGGTCGTCGACGGCCGCCGCATCACGGTGCTCGCCGAGCGCGAGCCGGAACAGCTGCCGTGGGCCGAGCTCGGCGTGGACATCGTGCTCGAGGCGACCGGCCGCTTCACGTCGGCCGAGGCCGCCCGCGCCCACACCAAGGCGGGGGCGAAGAAGGTCCTCGTCAGTGCGCCGTCGGACGGCGCCGATGTCACGCTCGCGTACGGGGTCAACAACGACGCGTACGACCCGGCCCGGCACACCATCGTCTCGAACGCCTCGTGCACGACCAACGCGCTCGCGCCGCTGGCAGCGGTACTCGACGAGCTCGCCGGCATCGAGCACGGCTTCATGACGACGGTGCACGCCTACACGCAGGAGCAGAACCTGCAGGACGGCCCGCACCGCGACGCCCGCCGTGCCCGCGCTGCCGCGGTCAACATCGTGCCGACCACGACGGGCGCCGCCAAGGCGATCGGTCTCGTACTGCCGAACCTCGACGGCAAGCTTTCGGGCGACTCGATCCGCGTACCGGTTCCGGTGGGCTCGATCGTCGAACTCAACACGACCGTCGCCCGCGACGTGACGCGCGAAGACGTCCTGGCGGCGTACCGCGCCGCGGCGCAGGGGCCGCTGGCGGGCGTACTCGAGTACTCGGACGACCCGCTCGTGTCGTCCGACATCACGGGCAATCCCGCCTCGTCGATCTTCGATTCGGCCCTCACCCGCGTCGACGGCCGTCACGTCAAGGTGGTCGCCTGGTACGACAACGAGTGGGGCTTCTCGAACCGTGTGATCGACACGCTCACGCTCCTCGCCACTCGCTGAACCGGACGCCTCCCTGAACCGGACGCTCGCTGAACCGGACGCCGCAGCGGTGCCGAGCACGCACCGCCGGCCCCCCCCGCCCGGCCCCGGCAGCCCCAGCCTCGCCGCATTCGCGCCTACAGGTGGTTGCCGGTGCCGGACCTACCGGCCGCGGTACGGGTACTTCATGACGCAGAAGAAGGACACGGCAAGCGACGGCGCCCATGAGCGGCCGAAGCAGCGGAGTACCACCTTCGCCGCGCTCGCGGGGGCGCTGATCGGTGCCCTCGCCGGTCTCACGGGAAGCGCTCTCGCCTACTTCGAGGCCAAGGACACTCACCGTGAGGAAGCCGGCGCACGGCGGGCGGACATCCGGCGGGCCGCGTACGTCGAGCTCGCGGCGAGCACGAACAAGTACGTGCAGCAGGCCACCCAACTGCTGAGCGTCCGTCTCGACCCTGCCAAGAGCGCGGAGGAGAGGCGGCGTCAGTTCGAGGACAAGTACGCCCCGGCCAACACGGACCTCGCGCGGGCCGTAACGACGGTGCGCCTCGTGACGACGCCGGAGGGCAGGCGCGACCTGGAACGGATCGGCATCCGCTCCGCTCGCGTGGGAGAGCTGGCGACCGACAGGTACGTCGAGGGGCCCGAAGGCGTCGACGTGAAGAAGACCGGCGCTGAGTTCGCTGAGGCGGTGCGGCAGCAGCTGGCCGCGCTGCAAGCGTTCATGGACAGAGCCGCCGATTCAGCGCTGTAACGGGCCGGGCCGCCACAGCCATGACCCGCCCCGTCGACTGCCGGGAGGGTCGTGGGTGTAGCGGCCCGGGATGCGGGGCAGGCATGAGGGTCGCCGCATGATCCGTTCTCGTGGAGGAGATGCCGTGCGTGTCGCTCCGCTGGCCGGCGGCTTCGCCGAGCCGGACACCTGCCAGGCCCTGCACACGAACACGCTCCTGCAAGGGCCGGCGGGGGACGTGGTGGGGGTGGCGCGGTGACGGCGGCAGGCAGCGACAGCGCGTCCCGGGGCTTCGGGGGGCTGCTGGCCGACGCGCACGCAGCCTTGCCCGGGATCGTGGCCCTGCGCCGGAGCATCCACCGCTTCCCTGAGCTGGGCACGCAGCTGCCCCGTACGCAGCAGGCCGTCCTGGAGGCGCTGGACGGGCTGGGGTTGGACCTGACCACCGGATCCCGCCTGAGTTCCGTCACCGCCACCCTCGAAGGCGGCCGGCCCGGTCCGGCAGTCCTGCTGCGCGCCGACATGGACGCGCTGCCCCTGGACGAGGAGACCGGTCTTGACTTCGCCTCGCGGCTGCCGGGCACCATGCACGCCTGCGGACACGACACCCACACCGCCATGCTCGTCGGGGCCGCCCGGCTGCTCGCGGCCCGCCGCTCGCAGCTGACCGGCCGCGTCGTCTTCATGTTCCAGCCCGCGGAGGAGTCCGGCGGCGGCGCCCAGCGCATGATCGACGAGGGAGTACTGGAGAGCGCCGACGGCATCGGAGTCGCGGCCGCCTTCGCCCTGCACATCACCACGCGCTTCGACAGCGGCACCTTCCACCTGCGGCCGGGCCCCATCTTCGCCGCCTCGGACGGGCTGCACGTGACCGTACGCGGCCGCGGCGGACACGCCTCGGCACCGCACCGGGTCCTCGACCCCGTCCCGGTGGCCTGCGAGATCGTCCAGGCCCTGCAATCCATGGTCACGCGGACCATCGACGTCTTCGATCCGGCCGTGGTCACCGTCGCCTCGATCCACGCCGGCACGACGACCAACATCATCCCCGAGACCGCCGAGATCCGCGGCACGTTCCGCACCCTCTCCCCCACCACCCGGCAGCTGGTGCGCGACGGCATCACGCGCGTCGCCCACCATGTCGCCGCCGCTCACGGGGCACACGCCGACGTCACCCTGACCGAGGGCTATCCGCCCGTCGTCAACGACGCCTCCTTCACGGCGGCCATCCAGGACACCGCGGCCACGCTCCTCGGGGCCGACCGGGTCCATCTTCTGCCCGAGCCGTTCATGGGCGCAGAGGACTTCTCCTACGTCCTGCAGCGGGTGCCGGGCGCGATCGGTTTCCTCGGTGCGCGCCCGCCCGGCATCGCGCCGGCCGAAGCCCCCGACCTGCATTCCAACCGCGTCGTCTTCGACGAGGAGGCCCTGGCCACGGGAGCCGCCCTCCATGCGGCCGCGGCCCTGCGAGCCGGTTCCTCCGGTGACGGCACGCACGTGCACCCGAGGAGCTGACCGGCTCGCCCAAGGGAGAGGCCGGCGCCCGCGCCTACGTCTGAGCCGGCGCGGCCAGGCCGGGGCCCTCGACACGCGGCGAACAGGAGCCTGGCAGGGCTGTCCTCCCCCGGGAGGTAGCGGCACTATCCGGTCAGCCTGAATGGACGTTCGATGAACCTCGCGCGGCCGACAGCAGGTCAACGGCCCTCGTACTGCCGCCACTCCGGGTGTGAGACGCAGCCCGCGCGTGATCGTGCCGGGCGCGCCTCCCGCCTGAGCTGCCTGAACGGCCGTTCGGCCGGCGACGGTCGGCGGTGGTCGAACCAGGTGTCCGTAAATCGGTGCTCGATGTGCATGCACCCTTCACACCCGACAGACTCGTTGGCATCCAGTCGGTATATCGAAGCCAACTGTGACATCTACCCTTCGAATCGAAAGAGAGTTCCGTCGTGCGTCACCGCATCGCTGCCGTCTCCGCCGCCGCCCTCCTGACCCTTGCCGGCGCCACCGGCGTCGCGGAAGCACAGCCCGCCGGCCTGTACGCCCCGTCCGCAGTCGTCCTCACCATCGCCCAGGGCGAGGACGCGGCCACCGTCGTGCGGGCGTCCGCCCTCAGCTGCGCACCGACCGCCCAGGGAACGCACCCCGACCCGCAGGCCGCCTGCGCGGCCCTCGCCGCCACGGCCGGCACCCTCGACACGCTCCTGGCCGCCCCGGACTCGAACCGCGCCTGCACGATGCAGTACGCCCCCGTCACCGTCACCGCGGACGGCGTCTGGCGCGGCAGCCGCATCTCCTGGAAGCACACCTTCTCCAACGCGTGCACCATGTCCGCGACCTTCAACGGGAACGCCGTCTTCGCGTTCTGACCCCGCCCCGGCGGACACCACCTGGAGCCGCTCGGCCGAGCTCGGCCCCACCGACCGGGCTCTCGCATCGTCAGCCGTCCGAATGGCCGCGCGCGAGGGCTCGGTCCGCGGCTCCGTAGAGGGCCGTAAGGCGGCGGGGAGGGCGATAACGGTGCACGTGAAAGTGGTTTGCCGACGTGAGTGCGCGTGGGTAACGTCGCCGTCCGTGACCCCGATTCTGCGCACCGAGCGACTGCTCCTGGATCCGTACACCCCCGAGGATGAAGAGGACTTCGTCGCCCTGTTCCAGGACACCAGGGTGTCGCAGTGGATGGGTGACGGCCCGGCTTCCGAAGCAGCGGACCGGGCCCTCTTCGGGCGGATCTTCACCAAGGTCTACGCCCAAGGCCTGTTCGATGTATGGGCTGTTCGTCGGGACGGACTCCTCGTCGGGCATGCCGAGATCAAACCGACCGACATCGCCGGCGGGCACGAGATCATCTACGCTCTGGCGCCGTCGGCCTGGGGGCTCGGCCTGGGAACCGAACTGGCGGAAGCGGTCATCGCCCATGGCTTCGGCACCCTCGGACTGACCAGGGTTCACGCCACCGTAGCCGCATCGAACGAGGCTTCGCTGGCCCTGCTGGACAGAATCGGTTTCGCGCACGTGCGGGACGTCGAAGAGGACGACGGCAGCACCACCCGCGTGTTGGTCCGCCGTCAGACTGCGAGCGACTCATCGCCCCTCGTGTGACACCCCTCGTATGCCAGGGGCGGCAAGCCGCTGCCTTGCACCCGCTGGAACCACGCCTCGGCGGTCAGGGCCACTGCGCCACGCCGACCCCGCCGGTTCGCCCCCGCGGGTGCTGCACCGGAGGCAGTGCCTGCTCGGCCCAGATGACCTTTCCCGTGGCCGTGTAGCGGGTCCCCCACTGCTGGGTCGTCTGCGCCACGATGAACAGGCCCCGGCCGCCCTCGTCGTCGCCGGCCGCGCGCCGCAAGTGCGGCGACGTGTAGCCGCTGTCGGACACCTCGCAGATGAGCGTCTGGTCTCGGATCAGGCGCAGCTGCACGGGGCCGGTCCCGGCATACCGGATCGCGTTGGTCACCAGTTCGCTCACCACGAGTTCGGTGGTGAAGACCAGGTCGTCGAGCCCCCAGGCGCGGACCTGGGCAGACGCCGCAGCCCGTACCCGCCCGACGTCCTGAGGGTCGGCGGTCACGTCCCAGGCGGCCACCTGCTGCCTGCCGAGGACCCGGGTACGAACCAGCAGCAGCGCCGCGTCGTCGTCCGCCGGTCCTGGCAGCAGAGCCCCGACCGCCTCGTCGCACAGGTCGTCCAGGGGCCGCGTGGAGCCGCGCAGAATCGCGGTGAGGACGTCCAGTTGCTCGTCGAAGTCGCGGCCACGGCCCTGCACCAGGCCGTTGGTGAACAAGGCGAGCAAGCTGCCCGGGGGAAGGGTCATTTCCGCAGCTTCGAAAGGCAGGCCGCCCAGCCCCAGCGGTGGGCCCGAAGGCAGCTCGGGGAAGGTCACCGTACCGTCGTCCGGGTCCACGACGGCGGGCAGCGGATGCCCGGCCCGCGCCATCGTGCACTTGCCGGACACCGGGTCGTAGACGGCGTAGAGGCAGGTGACGCCCACGGCCTCGTCTTCCGGCAGTTCCTCACCCTCGATCCGGGCCGCGGCCCGTTCATCGGCCCCCTGGGTGACGAGGTCGTCGAGACGGGCGAGGAGTTCGTCGGGGGCGAGGTCCATCCGGGCGAGCACGCGCACGCTGGTGCGCAGTCGGCCCATGGTGGCGGCAGCGCCCAGGCCGTGTCCGACCACGTCCCCCACGACCAGTCCCACCCTGGTTCCGGACAGGGCGATGACGTCGAACCAGTCGCCGCCCACCCCGGCCCGGCTGTCGGCGGGAAGGTAGCGGTACGCGAGCTCCACGGCGGACAGCTGCGGCAGCAGCCGGGGCAGCAGGCTGCGCTGCAGGAGGAGGGCTGCGGCGTGCTCGCGCGCGTAGCGCCGGGCGTTGTCGACGCACACGGCGAGCCGCGCCGCGAGTTCGTCGGCCACGGCCAGTTCACCGTCGTCGAAGGGGCCTGTGCGGCGTTCCCAGGTGAAGGACACCATGCCCAGGTCGGTCCCTTCGGTGCGGAGCGGGATGGCCAGCAAGCCCGGCTCGCGAACGGGCCGTATGACAGCCGGCGCGCCCTCGCCGATGGAGACGGCGGATGGTGCTGCGGGGTGGGCCTCGGGAGGCCATAGCCGGGCCATACGGGTGTCCGGGCCGGCGCCGCCGCCGGGGTGCGAGGGCTCACTGTGGGGCACCGTATCCAACAGGTCCACCGTGACCGCATCGGCGAACCACGCGGTCACCACGGTGGCGAACTCTCGGGCGGTGCGGTTCATGTCGAGCGTCGTGCCCACGCTCCTCGCGGCTTGGACCAGCAGGTCCAGGCGCCGCTGGGCGAGGTAGCGCTCGGTGATGTCGACCGTCTCCTCGCACACGCCCAGCGGTGATCCGGCGGGGTCTTCCAGCCGGTAGTACGAGCATGACCAGACGTGGTCACGATCGGGGGCGGAGGGCGGGCGGCCCCGGTAGTGCAGGTCCATGACGGGATCGCCGGTGGCGAGCACCTCGCTCATGACCTCCTCCAGCGTGCCGGGCACTCCGGGAGAAAGGATCACGCCGTGCGAGACCATGTCGTCCGGGCCGACGCCGGTGTAGTCGGCGGGACCCATCTCCTTGTAGAGCGCGGCGTTCGTCCATACGACACGCAGCAGGGTGTCGTACATGGCCAGGCCGACGGGCGACTGGGTGGCCAGCCCGCGAAGCATCGACTGCAGGGCGCTCCACTGCTCGGTCTCGTCCGCGTCGGCCATCGCGAGGAGCCGCGCGGGCCAGGTCCGCCGCGGCGAGCTGCTGCTCGTCGCGGCGCCGCCGCCCGGGTCACCGTCGTCGTCTTCGGGTCCCTCGGGCCCGCCGGGCGACAGGGGGAGGACTGCGATCGCGATCAGCATGCTCTGACCGTTCCGGTGGCGCAGTCGCAGCGGGCGTCGCAGGTCGGGCAGGAGCTCGATCCCTGCGGGGCCGGTCACGAGGTCGGCGAATCCCCTGCCAAGCGCTTCGGACGCCTCGTACCCCAGCAGGTTCGCCGCTGCCGGGCTCCACCCCACCACCCGGTCCTCGCCGTCAAGTACCGCCATGGCCGCCCTGGACACATCAAGAGGGCCATGCGGTTCACCGAAGCCCGGGACCCCGTTCACGACGCCTCCCCCCACTGCGCGGGCCGCCCGCGACGGGCGGCGCGTGGACGCCGTCGGGCGGACCTGCGGCGTCATGCGCAGCTGCCCGTGGGGAGGCCGGGTACACGGCGGCAGCCGTGCCCACGGACCGCTGGGTCCCCCGGGTCATGCCTCTCCCGGTCACACAGCCAGGATGCCCCTGCTCCCCCGACTGTCGCATCCGGACGGCCGCGCCGCAGGAACGGCACTCTGCCGCCCTTGCGCGTGGCGGAGCGCGCGCGCTCCGGGTGCGGGGCGGTGCCGGGTGCTGGGAGCGCCGGGCGGTCCGGCTGCTCGTCCCGTCCGCCGGCCAGGGCCGGCAGCCGTAGCCCGGCATGGCCGCGGACAACGTCAGCGCGGGACCACGACCAGCGACGCGCGGTTCACCGCGCTGAGAGCGTGCCGCCTGCCGCCTGCCGCCTGCCGCCTGAGTGCACCACCATCCGTCGGCGGCAGGGCGCCGACCCGTTGTCGGCACAGCGGGCCCGGCTGGCCGGCGGCCACCTGCTGACAGGCGCCGGAGCGGAAGACGACAATGGGTGGATGGCGGTGGCCGCACCTGTGCTGGCCGGGCTGCGCGAACAGCTCGGTCGCGAACTCTTCTCCCGCGTCGCCGGGCCCGCGGGACCGGCGAACCGCGCCCGCATCCACGGCACGCCCGGCCCGCGCTGGTTCGGGCCGGACCGGCCGGTGCGTGTCGTCCACGGCGACGCCTCGATGTTCATCGGCGGCCTGCGGGCGCTGCTGCTGCAGTCCCTGCACCCGCTGGCCATGGCCGCGGTATCGGGGCACTCGGGGTACCGCGGGGACCCGTGGGGGCGGCTGCAGCGCACCAGTACGTTCCTCGCGGTCACGACGTACGGCACGGCGGAGCACGCACAGCAGGCCGTCGACCGGGTGCGGGCGGTCCACGACCTGGTGCGCGGAACGACCGCCACCGGCGAGCCGTACCACGCCGCGGACCCGCACCTGCTGGCCTGGGTCCACATCGCCGAGGTCGACAGCTTCCTGCGCGCCCACCAGCTGTACGGCGCGCACCCGCTCGACGGACCCGGCTGTGACGCGTACATCACCGACACCGCCCGGGTGGCCGCCGCACTCGGTGTGCCGGATCCCCCGCTCGACCGGGCTGCTCTGGCCGGGCGGCTGGCCGCCTACCGGCCGGAGCTGCGCGGCACTCCCGAGGCGCGGGACGCCGCCCGTTTCATCCTGCTCCACCCGCCCCTGCCGCTGGCCGCCCGTGCCCCGTATGCCCTCCTCGCCGCGAACGCCGCCAGCATGCTCCCCCGATGGGCCCGCGCGGAACTCGGGCTGCCCTGGCTGCCGCGCATCGAGATCGCCTGCGTACGGCCCTCCGGGCACGCAGTGACCGCGGCCATCCGCTGGGCGATGGCCGCTCCGCCGCCGGCCGCGGACCCGCCGGCGGCAGGGCGTCGGAGGCAGACGTAGTGGGGGCAGCGGCCGGCCGGATCGGGAAACCCGCGCCGGCGTCGGCGCCACCGGCAGTCGCAGCGCCACCCGGGGACCTCCCGCGAACGACATCCCGAGAAGGCTTGTCCCATCAGAGGTCGATCGAGCGGAACTCGTCCAGCACGGTGAAGCCGGTGCTGTCGTAGAGGCTCATCGCGACCTCGTTGCCGCCGAAGACGTTGAGCATCATCGCCTCGTCGCCGCCCCGCCGGGTGGCCCACTCCCCGACAGCCATCCCGGCCCGGCCGTAGCCCTTCCCGCGGTGCTCCTCGTACACCTCCAGCGAGAAGCCGAAGGTCAGGCCGGGCAGGAACCCGTGGTTCACCCAGCCCGTGCCGACCACCTGGCCGCCGGCCTCCATCGCGTAAAAGGCGTGGCCCGGAGTCAGGTAGCCCTGCGGGAGGTGGTGGGCGAAGTCCTGGTCGGACTTCGCCTTGGCCTGCTCCGGGGTCATGGCTCCGGCCCGGACGATGTCCGCGATGTACGCGGCCTCCTCACCGGCATACCAGTCCGGGTACTCCTGCTCCGTGAGCCGGCGGACCGTCAGGCCCGGTGGCAGCTCTGGCTGCTCGGCCACCGCACGCATCCGGTTCTGCCCCCGTACGGGGTAGTCCGCGAACGCCCCCGCTCCCGCTCCGCCGGTCAGCCGGACCTCCACCCGCTGAGCGCCGCGCTCGGCGCACCACCGCTCGGCCCACTCACGCCCCTGCGGCACCGTCAGGTCGTGGATCCGGCCCACGGTCGCCCCGTTGTCCTCCGTCACCCCGACCGCGATCCACCCGGTGCCGTCCGTGGCCACCGTCCAACCGTCGATCCCCTTCACCGCCCGTTCCAGCAGGGCCCGTGCCAGCGGTTCCGAGCACCCGGCAGCCCGGTACCCGGCGAGCACCCGCTCCTCGAACCCGCCTCGCCACCCGCCCGGTTCGGCCACGACCTCTATCTCGTTCATCCGCCCACCCTAGGACGCACCACCGACAGAGCAACCGCCCTGCTGTGGGCATCGGCGTGCGCTCGATCTCACTCGCCCGTGGGAGGACTCGGGTACGACTGGAATCTGTATTCGAACGTCTGATCTAATAGATGGATGATGTCCGTCCGCTTCCCCGATGACCTGCTGGCCCTGGAAACCGCCTGGCAGACCGCCTATCGGGCCCTCGCCCAGCAGCCTGCCGGGGCAGGCTTGCACCCGCCAGCGGCGCCGCCTGATCATCCTGTCCACGGCGATCGCCGCGCACCCGTTCTGGACCGTCCCCGGCCGGTCCTCCGCGCTGCGTGCGGAGCTGCGCCGACAGGCCCGCCACCACGCCTGGGCGACCGTGGCATGACCGCCGAAACCGGCCTGCGGATGATCCGGAAGGCCGAAGCCGACGTGGCCTGAAGCCCCCGAGAAGCCGTCGCCCACCGGGGATAAATCGAAGGCAGCCATGGTCCACGGTGCCTACGCTCCTCCCATGCCGAACTCAGAACTACAGCGGATCAACTCCTTCATGTCGGCCTTCGCCCGCCGCCAGGCCGCGCGCAGCGTCGACCTCCCGGGTGGGTTCGCCGTATATGACGACGCCTTCTCACATTCCCGCGCGAACAACCAGGTCGTCATCGACACGGCCGTCGACTCCGAGGCGCTGCCCGCCATCGCGGAGGAGGCACTGGGGCATCTGCCACACCGACTGATCTCCGTGCTCGACGACGAAGTCGCAATGGCGTGCGCGGAGCCACTGATCCGGGCCGGATACACGCACTCCACCTATCTGATCATGCTGCACACGGGCCCGGTGCCGGCCGGTGGACGCGCGGAGGAGATCGACCTCGACGCGATACGCCTCCCGCTCACCCGGCGGTGGCAGGGCTTCCTTCCGGACGTCGACGACGAGGTCCTGCGCCACCTCGTCGACCGACGCGAGGCTCGCCGCCGCGGGGCGGACGTCGTCCACTTCATCGGTGCCCGCACGGAGGAGGGCGAGGTCGCCTCCTGGGCCGATCTCTATCTGGACCCGACAACTGGCATTGCTCAGATCGAGGACCTGATCACCTCGGAGGCCCACCTCGGGCGCGGTTACGCCGATGCCGTCCTGACCACCGCCTTGCGCTTGGCCGCCGACAAGAACTGCGGAACCCGGTTCCTGACCGCTGACGCGACGGACTGGCCACGACACTGGTACGAGCGCCGCGGCTTCTCCGTCATCGGCCACGCCCACTGCTTCGAACAGAGCTGATGTGCGGAACAACGTGCCGGTTACCCGCCTTGGGTCCTGCCACCGCGGCGCCCGCCCGGTGTGCGTGGTGAGCGGACTCTCCGCGCCGAATCGAAGCTGACCTGCTCAGCCGACCGGGGTCGCGTCCTGGCGGAGGATTCGGTGCAGCACGCACTGGCGAAGCGGCCCTTCGGGCACGCTCGGGTCCTGGAAATCGTCGGCCGGGTCCCGGGTCATGCCGATCCGGCGCATCACTGCCTGCGAACGAAGGTTGTTGACGGTCGTCGACGCAACGACCTCCGGCAGCCCCAGGGTCTCGAAGCCGAAGGCCAGGCAAGCCAGGGCGGCCTCAGTGGCGAAACCGTGACCCCATGCCGAACGAACCAACCGCCAACCGACATCCACCCCCGCGAACGGCATGTCTTCGCCCACCTCGTCCAAGCCGACGCGGCCGATGAACTCACCGGTCTCCCGTGCTTCGAGCGCCCACCACCCAAATCCCCGCTCGTCGAACTCGGCCTGCATGACTGCCACCGCGGCATCGCTCTCCTCCCGCGTCAGCAGTTCCCCCAGGTGTTCTCGGACTTCGGGATCGGCGTTCATCGCCGCCCACGGTTCGAGGTCGGACTCCCGCCACCGGCGGAGCAGGAGACGATCAGTACGCAGTTCTGGCATGCCGGCCAGCCAACGCCCTCACCATCAGGGATGTCCATCGAATATGCCGAACCCTGCGGTGCGCTCCCATTCCATTCCCGCTACGCAGATGTTCACGGCACCGGCCAGCAAGAGCCTGCGTGGCGGAGGGCTTCTGGAGGACTCCGGCCGGGGTCCTCGGCATCCACGCGGATCCTCGCGATGGGGGCCGGTTTCCCCGACGCAGAAATCTCGGGCTCCGGAACAACCGAATGGTGGGATCCTGCCCGAAGGGGAACTACAGCCGCCTGTTGGTGAGTAACATCCGGCAGCAACACCGTGAGGTACGAGGAGAGTGAGCCGCGATGGCCAACGAGCCCGACACCACGCCCATCCATAACCTGTACGCGCAGCGATTCGCCGCGGATATCGAGACCAACCGCAAGGAGCAGGAAGTCGTTTCCTCGCAGATGCGGGAGCTCGAGGTACGCCTGAAGCAGCTCAAGGAGGACGAGAGCTGGCTTCTCGGCATCCAGGGCACGCTGCCGTCGGCTGCCCCAGGCGTCCCCGCAGCCCAGTCCCCCGCCGAGGAAACCGCCGCCGTGCCACCAGCAGCCGCGAAGGGCGCCGACGTTGCCGGGACCGTTCCCCAGCCGCGCCAGGCGAGGAAGGTGCCCGGCGGGACGGCACGCGGCAAGAAGGCGACGCAGACGAAGAAGCGTTCCGGCGAAGCCCCAGCTGAGGGGAAGACCAGGACGGCCGCGCGCAAGCCCGCCGCAGCCGCGGCCGGTAAGACCACCGAGTCAGCAGCGAGCAAGCCCGCGGAACCGCCGCTGCGCGAACTCGTCCTGAGCATCCTGGTCAGCTCCCGTGAGCCCCGCATGGTCAGCGAGGTCGCCACAGAACTGGCCCAGGCCCACCCCACCCGGCCTGCCTCCACTCAGGTGGTGCGCAACACCCTCGAAACCCTGGCCAAGAAGGGGTCCGTCGAGAAGCAGCACAAGCAGGGCTCGGTGATGTACACCGCGACCCAGCCCGCGCCTGCCGAGCCCACAGACGAGGCCGTCCCGACTCCCGAAACGACGGAGGAGAAGGTGTCGGCGGACATCTGATCCGTCACCGGCGCGCCACGGGCCACGCAATCCCTGCCGGTCATGGCGCGTCCGAGCAGAGAACCGCCGCCCGCTTCCGTAACACACGGCCCCCGTCGAGCAGTCTGATGGCGTCGACCAGGACGTCGGTGAACTCCCCGTCCTCGGTGCGAAACTGATCGCCGTAGCCGATCTCCTGGACGACCTGGCTCGGCTGTTTCGGGACACCGCAGGTGTGCCGCCACTTCATTCGATGGCGGCACACCATGCGGTGTCCTGAGGCAGCCGGGCAGGCGGTGGGAGATCGGCGTACTCGTGGCGACCACCAGCGGGCTCCCCGAAATGCCGTTGGCGCCTTTCACCCGCCCCCTGGTCCAGCTCCTTGAAGGCAAGGGTTTCGAGGTGGACGGGAGCTTCTCGTGCCGGGCGTTCGACACCTGGGTGCCTTTCAAGCTCCTGGGCGGTATCAACAAGCAGCGGCCGAACGTCGGGGACCTGGCCGCCGCCCGGGCGTTCGCCGAGCGGCTGCGGGACGGGGGTGGGCAGGTGCCCTGACCGCCGGAGCCACGGTCTCCGACCCCACCCCGACCGCGACCCCGCTGCTTGCGCCGGCATCGGCTGCATCGCGTTGCCCGCTTCCCCGGGCTTCCGGATCAGTCCCGCAACAACAGCACCATTGCCGCCAGCACGACCGCCAGGGCGAGGGCGAGAAAGCCGTATGCCAGCCTGTGCTTGCGGAGCGCCGGCAAGAAACGGTCCAGGGCGAAGCGGCCCGGGCCGGTGAGGGCGAGGGTGACTGCCGCGGCGATGATCAGGGACTCGAACTCGACGCCCTCCAGGCCGAACACAGCGCCCGTCCATTTGACGGAGATGGCGTTGATCATGACGCCGACGACGGCGGCGGCTGCCAGCGGGGTGAGCAGGCCGAGGATGAGGCCAAGACCGCCCAGCGTTTCCGTCAGGCCCGCGACCGTCGCCATGGTCTCACCCGCCGGGTAGCCGGCCTTGCTGAAGAACACGCCTGTGCCCTTGATGCCGGGGCCGTCGAACCACCGGAGCAGCTTCTGGGTTCCATGGACGGCCATGATCACGCCGAGCACGACGCGCAGCACGGGCAGGCCTACGTCATAGGGGGTGGTGCTGTCGGTCGCGGTGCGGGGAGCAGTGGAGTATTGGGTCACGGACATGGTGGCGCTTTCTGTCGGGGGTGTGTGAAAGAGGGGGAAGAAGAAGGGGAAATGGTCAGCCGAGGGGAACGGGAACGGGAACGCCTGGCAGGGCTCATCCAGTAGCCGCCCACTGGACTGCGGTGGACGGCGAGCTCTCCCGGGGTGCCAGCCACTCCCAGCGTGACGAAAAGCTTGGCGAAAAGCCCGGTATGCGGATGTGCGAGTCGGCTGACCAGGGCGCGCGTTTGCGGTCGAGCGAGGCGTCCGCACCGCCGGTCGCCGGCCACCCGTGCCATGCCGCTCTCCGCCCTCGCGCCGCCTACCCGCGAGCAGCATCGACGCGGTCGTGCACCTCGACGATGTCTTCCAGCGGGTAGCGGCCGCTGACGTGGACGTTGAGGGCGCCGACGGCGGCCGCGGCGGTGAGGCCTCCGGCGGCTCGGCACTTGGCCTCGGCGGGGAAGTGCACAGCAGGGACAAGAAGGGGATCTCGGTGCGGTCCGAGGGGTGGCGTAGGCGGCGATGACGGCCTCGTCGGCGGCGACCGCGTTGTCGAGGTCGGCGTTGTCGAGGTCGGCGTAGTCGGACGGGGCGACCTCGATGATCCGGTCGACATGCCGCCCCGCGCGGGCACCGAAGGCGGCCGCCGGGCGTCCGCGGCCAGGGCCACGGCGTGGGAGACGACGGCAGGGTCTACACGATCGAGGTCCGCCGTACGGCGTACGGCGGCCATCACGGTGGCGCCGGCCCAGCGGGCGAGCTGGCGGCAATGGAGCCGACGCCGCCCAGGACTCCGGGTACCGGAACCAGTCGGCCGTCGACCGGACCGTCGGCGAAGACGGGCACGACGCGGCAGTGGGCGGCGGTACCGAAAGGCCGGTAGGACTGAGCCCCGCACCCCCAGATCCGTTACCCGCCTCCGGATGCGCCGGGTTCGGCCCCGCTTCCCCCGGCGTCGACGACACCGGCCGCGTCGCTGTGCGGGACCACCCTCGGGAACGGCACGGTGCCTCGATGGCCATCACCACCGCGACCCTCACCGGCCGCTACCGGCCGCTACCGGACCAGCGGGACGGCCGGCACCACGCCAGCGTTCAGCACGCGCACCATCCTGCAACCCGAGGGCCTCACCTCGACGTCAGCTGCCGCACTCCGGGCCGCTGCCCCGACGCCCGGACGCCGTCGACCTGGGGATGGCCACAGGGCGTGGAGGCCTGGCGGGCGCCTCTACGGGATGACCCGCTCAGCCTGCCGTGACCTGTTGGTCGACTCGGGCGCGAGTGGGCGACCGCCGGCAGCGTCGGCACACGCGTCCGCTCCTCCGGACCGCGGACGGCCTGCGCTGGCTCTCATGGCCCTGCGCACACCGGATGCGGTGCGGGGTGTGAACGCCGAGCCAGGCAGGTTCGAGGAGCACAGCACCCGCGGCGGTCAGGCGTTCCCGGAAGGCCGCAGCGGCAGCGGCGGGGTCCTTACGCGCGCATGTGCGGCACAGTCCTTGCCCTTGCTGGACGTTCGAGGGGCGCGGAGCGCACATGTGGCCGGCTGCGCAGCGGACCCGGTGCGGGGTGCCGTTTCCGAGCCAGGCTGGTTCGAGGAACTGCGCACCGACGGCGAGGAGATGAGCGCGGAACGCGGCCTCGGCACGTAAGGAGTGAGCTGGGCGGAGTTGCTGGTACACGGGTTCCCCCCGGGCTGCGTACTCGGTCGAACGGTGCTGCGGACTGGGACCATTCCACAGGACTGGGACACGTGATGCCAAAGCCGTCCGGCATCGGGTTCGGGCATCGCGCACGTGCTCGGTCCGGCTCGTCGCTCGCCCGTACGGGCCGCCCGCGCGCCCCGTACGGATCACGCCGGGAAGCCGACGGCCCGAGAGCACACCCAGGGCTTTGCCTTCGGGTCCGGCATCATCCGCTTTGCCCGGACGACCATCGAGAACACGCTCATTCAGCAAGAACCGTCCCTTCGCTCCGGGCGGGTTCGCGCCGCGCCGTCTCCAACGGCATTCCGAAGCCCGGCAGGCTGGTCGTGACTGGTCGTGACGGGCGGCCATCACGGCCAACACATCGGACGCTCCTCACGGTTCGCCCAGGGCGGCGGCCTCTCCACGCCGCGGGGCCACGGGACTGGGCACCACCACGCTGGAGAACAACACCATCACCCGCAATCGGGCGGGAGACGGCGCCGGCATCTTCGAGGCGTCCGGCATCTTCGCCCTGAACGGTGAGAGCGGCGGCCCGGCGAGGGCGCCGGTGACCTCGCCGGCGATAGCCTCGTCCGGCCGCGGCCACCGCGCGCCGCGCCGCACCCGGGACGCCGCTCGCTCCCTCACGGCGCTGTCGCGGGCCACCGGCCCGTCTGACCGGGCCCAGGCTGGGGCCGTGCGCGCAGCGGCTATGGTTCTCGACCGTGCACCAGCTCGAGATATCCGACCTGATCACCGCCACGGACCCGCGGAGCGGAGCGCGCCTGCCCGTGCGCCGGGCCGAGGTGGTCCGCCGGCTCCACGAGGCCGGTGACCGGCGCGCCGCCCGCATCGTCGCCGCACTGCCCGTCGACCGGCAGGACGTGCTCGACCCGCTGGCCGTGGATCGGCTGATGATCGGCGTACACACCGAGCTGCAGCGGCTCAGCGAGGAGCTGCGGATGGGCGAGCGACTCGTCCACGTGCTCGGTCCGCTGTTCGACGCCATCCGCGCGACGGCGGGACCCGCGGGCGGTGGGGGGCCGCTGCGGCTGGTCGACATCGGGTCCGGGCTCGGCTACGTCGTCCGTTGGCTCGCCGCCCACGGCGCACTCGGCCCGGACGTCGAGCTCGTCGGGGTGGACCTGGACGCCGCGCTCGTCGGCGAGGCCGACCGGCTGGCCCGCGCAGAGGGTCTGGAGTGCCGCTTCGTCCACGGGAACGCGTTCGACCTGCCGGAAGCCGCCACCGTGTACGTGTCCACCGGCGTGCTGCACCATTTCCGGGAGCCCGACCTCGCGGAGTTCTTCCGGGCCCAGGCCGCATCGCCCGCGCTCGCCTTCTGCCACTTCGACATCGCCGCCACCCGGCTCGCGCCCGTCGGGGCCTGGGTCTTCCACCGGGCACGGATGCGCCATCCGCTCGGCCGCCACGACGGAGTCGCCTCGGCCCGGCGGGCCCACACCGACGAGGCGCTGCTGCAGGCGGCGGCCGCGCCGGGCATCCGGCCCCTGTTGTACGAGCCCCGGGGGCTGGCGAACCCGTTCTGCACCACCCTGCGGCCCGTCATCGGGGTCCGTCCTCAGCTGGAGGCGCCGCTGCGCCGGGCGCTGGGCCGCGCCTCCCGTCGGCTCGTGGGCCCCGAGCAGCTCGGCGGGACGCCGCGATGACCCCGCAGGACGGGGCCCCGGCCCTGGCCTTGGCGCTCACCGCGCTGGGCCTGGTGGACTCGGCGTTCAGCGGCTTCCGCGCCTACGCCGGCCGGGACGCCCGTATCCGCAAGCGCCGCGCCGTCGTCCGGGCGGCCCTGCGCGGCCTGGCCGTGGGCAGCGCCCTGCTGCTCGCCCCCGTACTCACGGCCGGCGGCGTCCTGCTGACCGCAACCGACCGCGCCCGCACCTACGCGGTCCTTGCCGAGGGCGGTATCGGCTACCTGGGCCCCCTCGCCTGCTACGCCCTGGCGGTGCTGCTCTCGCTCGCCGCGTACTTCGTGCTGCCGTTCCGGGCCAGCACCCTGGCTGTGGTGGCGGGGCTCGGACCCCTGACCCTGCTGCGGCCGCTCGTCGTGGCCGCCGCCTGCGTAGGTGCCTTCGCCCGCGGTGGTGGTGTGCCCTCGCTCCTCGTGGGTACGGTCGCGGGCGTCGCGGTGTTGTGCGTCGAGCCGCTCGTGCACCGCCGCTGGTACGCCGCGGCGCTCACGGTCGGCCCGGCCGTCCGCGTGGGCCGCGTCGGCATCGGCGTCCGCGTCGGCGTCCGTGAGACCGGGGATTCTCCCGCCGGAAGGTGACGAGCCGATTCCGCAGTCTGACCTCGCCTCTCACAGGGCGAGGGCTCCCTCCGTCACGCTGGCCGCGGCCATCTGGCCGCGGGTGGTCTCGGCCAGGGCACGGAACCCCCGGTGGAGGTGAGCCTGGTCGTAGCAGCCACAGGCAGCGGTCACTTCGGTGGGATTGGTGCCCTCGCCAGTGAGCAGCAGCCTCACGGCCCGTTGGAAGCGCAGGACCCGGGTGGACGTCTTGGGCGTCAGGCCGATCCGTTCGGTGAACCGGCGGACCAGGTGGCCCTGACTGCAGCCCACTTCGGCGGCGATCCGGCCGACCGGGATCGCCCCGCCGGCGCGGGACAGCAGTTGCCAGGCGTGGCTCACCTCGGGCCCGCGACGCGGGCCACGCTCCAGCCGGGCCGACAACGCGACGTCCGGCAGGTCGAACCGGGCTGCCCAGTCTCCGGTTGCTGCCATTGCTCCACCAGCACCCCGGCCTGGGGCCCGTCCCCCAGCCGGCGAATTTGAGCGAACGGCTCCCCTAAGGCAGCGGGCGACCGCCGGCCCAGCCCCCTGATGCCCGATGCACCTCGGCCCCCGCACCACTTGCTGATCAAGCATCAGCATCCCAGAGGAATCGAGGTGGAAGCAGGGGCAGACAGGGCGGCGTGGGACCAGAGCGGAACTCAGCCTCGAAGACTGGCCTTGTTTCCTTCGCCCGTCGGCGGGTGGCCGGCCGATGTGCCGTTCTACGGGATGCCGTTGACCATCTCGCACCGCACAGCGGTGTCGCCGCTGCCCGCTTCGCCGTCGCAGTCGTCGGTCTGCGGCCCGCCGTCGAGGCGGTCGTTGCCCGGACCCGCCCGGAGTGTGTCGTTGCCGTTACCGCCTTTGAGCCGGTCCTTCCCACCCGCCGTGCCGACGCTCCCGGTGGCATCGAAGTCGGTGTTGTCGCCGAAGAGCGTGTCGTTGCCCCCTCGGCCTTCGATCAGATCGTGGCCGGCGGCCGTGACAGCGGCGTCGACGACGGCGCTGTCGCCGATGAGGACTTCGTCCGCGCTGCCCCCGGTGATCCGGTCGCTACCCGCACCGGTGGCGCTCCCCCCTGCGGGGTCACTGATGTTGTGGTCCCCGATTGCGGCGAAACCGCCGTCGGGCCCCAGGTCGATCAGATCGTTCCCGCCTCTTCCCCTTGCGTCTCGGGTGGCCTCGCTGTCGCCGACGATGAATTCGATTCCCGGCCCACCGAGGAGGACGTCGTCGCCGGCGCCTGCGGCGGAACCTTCGATTGCCAAAGAATCCCCGTTGAGGTGGTCATCCCCTGCACCTCCCTCCAGCCGGTCGTCACCGCCGCCGCCGGCGTCGCCTCCCGCGAAGCTGACGCTGTCGCCGTAAAGGCCGTCGTTGCCGTTGCCACCGAAGACCTCGTCCTTCCCGCCCCCCGTGGCATTGCCCCCGTCAGTACTCGAGTCGCCCACGAGGTTGTCATCGTCATCACCCCCGAACAAACGATCATTGCCGCCACCTACGACGCTGCCGCTGTCGGCCCGCAGATCGCCACGGATGATGTCGTTGCCCGGCCCGCCGTCGATCCGGTCGTTGCCGAGTCCACCGAGCAGACGCTCTCGAGGCCGGGCGGCCCTCGCGGGCTGCCCGGCCTCGTCGTACGCGGTGCTGCCTCCAGGCGGGGCGGGCTGTTATTCGAGCAGCTCCGCGTACGAGCCCATGGCCAGGGCGATGTCCGCCTGGGCCCAGAACCGGTGGTACGTGAAGACGGGCGCGGCGCCGCCCGCGAGGTAGGCCTCGATCTTCGGCCAGGCCGGGTCGTCCTCGTAGAAGGTGCGGATCGAGGCGAATGTGGACGAGGAGTTCACCGTGTCGCCGTTCGGCATGGTGCCGGTCCACCCGCCGGGCACGTACACCGCGTCGTCGAAGCGGTTGTAGTCGGTCCGGGTCTCCTGGACGGCGATGCCCAGCGGGTCCTGGTAGTGGGTCCACATGCCGTCGAGCAGGGCCTTGGCGACCCGCTTGGCCTCGGCGTGCCCGGACTTCGCCGCGTAGTAGGTCAGGGTCTTGGCGTAGGCGGCGGCCACGCCCACGTCGTCGGTGTAGTCGGCGACGGTGACGTGCAAGCCTGCGTTGGCGCCGGGGCTGGAGGCGTTCCAGGCGTCGGGGGCGCCCGACCACTGGAGTGTGGAGGGGATGCGGTAGCTGCCGTCGGGATTGATCGTGGTCTTGGACAGGGCCCAGCCGACCCACTTGTCGAGCACGGTCTTGGCGGCGGCGTCGCCCGTCTGCTGGTAATACTCGGCGACCCGCTCCATGGTCCAGGCCTGGAAGCCGAACCACTGGTTGGACGCCGGGTCATGGTAGACCGGCTTCTCGTCGTAGAAGAGGCCGTGGAAGGTGGGGGTCCCGGCCGGGGGCTGTGCGTACCGGCCCTGCCAGCTGTTGGTGGCGCCGCCCGCGATGGCGCCCTCGTCGGACTGGAGCCAGCGGTAGAACTCCAGCTGCCGGTCGAGGCTGGTCGCCCAGTCCGCCGCGCCGGTCGTCGACTTGGGCTTCAGCGGGGCGTACTCGCTGAGCGCGTAGGCGGTGAGCGGGTTCTGGTAGCCGCCGTGGGCGTGGCTGGAGCCGATCCGCCACGACCAGCCGGCCGAGGTGTCGGTGGCGCCGCCCCAGGCGTAGTACCAGGACATCAGGTAGTGAGCGCTGTCCTTGCCGGTGCCGGCGGGGCAGACGGTCGGCCCGACGCAGTTCCCGGACTTCTTGAAGTACTTGTCGAACATGGCGTACCGCAGGTAGTCGCCCATCTTGGCCGCCTTGGAGACGGTCGCGGAGACCTCGGTCCCCTTGCCCTGTTCCTTGGCCCAGATGTCGGCCCAGTAGGCGGCCTGAACGGCACGCGCGTCGGCGTCCGGGGCGTTGGTGAACTTCCACTGCTTGGCGTAGGAGGAGTCCCCGGTGAAGAGGTCGAGGTAGCCGTTCCTGCCGCCGAAGGTGAAGTTGTCGCAGGTGGGGTGTGGAACGGTCTCCCAGACCGACTCCTGGGGCCCGCGCTGGAAGGTGTTGATGTACGAGGGTCCCGTGGCGCTCGGGCCGGCGGAGCACTTTCCGGGCTCGTTGCCGTAGCCGTAGACGTTGTCGACGTCCTGGAGCCAGTGCATGCCGTAGATGTCGTCCGTGCCGTACGCGCTCTTCAGCTCGCCGGCGATCGGGTCGGCGCCGGCGGTGACTCCCCCGTCGAGCCTGGCCGGATACTGTGACGGAAGGTCGTGCTCGGGGGCGTAGGTGGCGGGCTTCGAGGCGTTGTAGGAGCCGGTCGTGGGCTGGTCGGCATGGGTGGGGATCATGAACTTCTCCATGGTGGCCCACGCACCGTTGAACTTGGACCAGTCCCCGGTGATCTTCCCGTACATCGCCTGGAGCCAGATCAGATAGCTGTACGCCTCCGAGGTCGTCTCGTGCCCGTGGTCCGGAGCCTCGACGATCAGCGTCTCGACAGAGTGGTACGGGATGCCCTCGGGCGAGAAGTAGCCGTTGACCGGGTTGGTGATCTTCCCGTGGAGATCGAGGAAGCGGGCGTCGTACGTGGAGTCGGCGGCCAGCTGGGCGACGGTGACCTCGGCCTTCGCAACGCCGGGGGCGGTCGCGGTGAAGACGGCGGAGCCGCTGCCCGAGGTCCCGGCGGCGACCGTCACCTTCTGGGCGGTGTTCCAGTTCGCCGGGGTGAACCTGAGTGTGGCGGGCGTCGCGGTGAGGTCGGTGTTGCCCGAGGTACGGGTGACGCTCACCGTGACGTCGGCGGGCGGCTGGGTGGACAGCTTGAGATCGAACGTGCCCGTCTGCCCGCGGCGCACGGAGAGCTGCGCGGGGGTGGCGACGACGGCGGGGCCGGCGGTGACGGTGATGCCGACGGGGGTCGACTCGGCGGAGGCGCCGAGGCTGTCGTAGGCCTTGGCGTACAGGGAGTGTGAACCGGTGGCGAGGCCGGCGGCGCCGAGGGTGAAGGGCGCCGTGGTGTCCGTACCCAGGAGCGTGGTGTCGCTGTAGAACTCGACCTTGGTGACGGTGGCGCCGTCGGCGGCCGCGGCGGTGGCGGCGAGCGGGACGGGGGCGCCCGCGGTGTAGACGGCGCCCGCGACGGGGCTGGTCAGGACGGCGACCGGGGGCTGGTGGGCTCCGGTGCACGAGGTGCCGTTGACCGCGAAGGAGGTGGGGGCGGCGTTGGACCCGCTGTAGGTGAACTGGGCGCCTGCAGTGACGGCCGCTCCCGCGGCGACGGTCCTGTTCCACGCCGCGCCCGCGACGCTGACGGTTTTGCCCGACTGGGTCCAGGTGCCGTTCCAGCCGTTGGTCAGTTTCTGGTCGCCCGTGTGGGCGTAGGTGAGGGTCCAGCCGTCGAGCGGGGCGGCGGACCGGTTGGTGAGGGTGAGCTCGGCCGTGAAGCCCGATCCCCAGTCGTTGGTCCGGTAGTCGACGCTGCACTGCACCGCCGCGGCCTGTGCGGTGGCGGCGGCTCCGGCGGTCGTCAGGCCGAGGGGGAGGGTGAGGGCTGCGGCCAGCGCGGTCAGTCGGCTGCGTCGTCCGCATCGCCTGAATGGAGGGCGTTGCCGGCGTGGTGGCATGCGGTGGTTCTCCTCGCGGTTCGGGGAGGTGGGGGTGTGCGAAGAGCGCGAGCACAAGCTCTGAACCAGTGGGAGCGCTCCCACTCTGCCGACGGGACGCGACGGCGTCAAGGTGTGCGAAGAGTCGAAGCCATTCGACCGAGAAGTTCGCCAACTCCTCTTTTGCTTGATACCAGTTGCCGCTACGGTCTGGCCCACCAGTGGGAGCGATTCCATCAGTCGGCGCGCCGTCAGGGCGCGCCCTCGCTGCAAGGAGTCGCTCATGCGACCTCCCCCACGTCTGTCCGTACTGTTCACCGGCGCAGCGCTAGTGATGGCGAGCGGTGCGTCCGCCATCATGGGTACGGCCTCAGGAGCCTCGGCCGCCCCCCTCTGCACGGTGGAGTACTCGATCGTCGGCCAGTGGCACGGCGGATTCCAAGGTGCGGTCACGTTCACCAACAACAGTTCCGCACTGGACGGTTGGAACCTCGGCTTCTCCTTCCCCGCAGGTCAGGGCGTCACCCAGGGCTGGGGGGCGAAGTGGTCCCAGACCGGGGCGGCCGTCACGGCCGGCAACGAGAGCTGGAACGCCACGCTGGGCACCGGCGCGAGCGTGACGGCCGGCTTCATCGCCTCGTGGTCGGGCGCCAACACGGCGCCCACTACGTTCACGCTCAACGGAACGCCCTGCAAGACGGGGCCGGGACCGGACCCGACACCTTCGTCACCCACACCCTCCTCGCCCACACCTTCTTCCTCCCCACCCACCTCACCCACGCCCACCGGCCCCACGCCCTCGCCGACGGGCCCGACGCCCACCGAACCGACCGATCCCCCCGGCCCCGCCCCCGGGGCGCCAGAACTGAGCGTCACGGGCAACCGCCTGACCGACCGGAACGGCGCCAGCCGCCGCCTCCTCGGCGTCAACCGCTCCGGCGCCGAGTTCATGTGCGTCCAGGGCCACGGCATCTTCGACGGTCCCGTCGACGACGCCTCGGTGCGCGCCATCGCCGATTGGAAGGCCAACACCGTACGCATCCCCCTCAACGAGGAGTGCTGGCTCGGCCTCGACAACATCAAGCCCGAGTACCGGGGCACGAACTACGTCGACGCCGTCAAGGGACTGGTCGGCCGGGTCCTCGCGCAGGGCATGACCCCGGTAGTCGAACTGCACTGGACGTACGGCCAGTACACCGGCAATTCCTCGGGCTGTGCCGACGTCCACGCCTCCTGTCAGAAGCCGATGCCGAACGCCCGGTACACCCCGGCGTTCTGGACCTCGGTGGCGGACACCTTCAAGAGCGACCGGCGGGTGGTCTTCGACCTGTTCAACGAGCCCTATCCGGACCGGGCGGCCTCCACCACCGCGCAGGCGTGGGCCTGCTGGCGCGACGGTGGCACGTGCCCGGGCATCGGCTTCGAGGTCGCCGGCATGCAGGACCTGGTGGACTCCGTCCGTGCGACCGGCGCCCGCAATCTCGTACTGGTCCCCGGCATCGCGTACTCCAACGACCTGAGCCAGTGGCTCGCCCACTCCCCCACCGACCCGACGGGCAATCTGGCCGCGGCCTGGCACGTCTACAACTTCAACACCTGTTCCAACGAAGCATGTTGGGACTCCTCCCTGTCCCCGGTCGCCGCCCGGGTCCCCCTGGTGGCGGGCGAGATCGGTGAGAACACGTGCGGACACGCCTTCATCGACCGCGTCATGGCGTGGTTCGACGCCCGCGCGCTCTCGTATCTCGGCTGGACCTGGAACACCTGGAACTGCTCCACGGGACCGGCCCTGATCACCTCCTACGACGGCACACCCACCGCATTCGGCACCGGGCTGCGCGACCACCTGCGCGCCCTGAACTGAAAGGCACCCCAGAGATGAGCCGCACAACTCCCCGCTCCACCAGCCGCACCACCAGCCGCACCGCCCTGCTCGCGGCCCTCGGCCTCGTCACGGCCGCCGGCGCCACAGCCACCGTGTTCGCCGCCACCGCCGGCGCCGCCACCGCCGGCTGCAAGGTCGAATACCAGATCACGAACCAGTGGAACACCGGCTTCGGCGCCAACATCGTCGTCACCAACACCGGTGACCCGGTCGCCGCCTGGACCCTGGAGTGGTCCTACGCGAACGGCCAGCAGGTCACCCAGGGCTGGAACGCGACCATCACCCAGTCCGGCGCGGCCGTGACGGCCAGGAACGTCTCCTACAACGGGTCCCTGGCCACGGGCGGTTCGACGTCCTTCGGCTTCAACGGCTCGTACAGCGGCACCAACGCCGTTCCGGCGACCTTCAAGCTCAACGGTGTCACCTGCAACGGTGCCACCACTCCGACCAACCCGCCCACCACTCCCCCGACGACTCCGCCCACCACCCCGCCTCCGTCCGGCGCCAAGGCCGACAACCCGTACGCCGGCGCCAAGGTCTACGTGAACCCCGAGTGGTCGGCCAAGGCCGCCGCCGAGCCGGGCGGCAGCAAGGTGTCGAACCAGCCCACCGGGGTCTGGCTGGACCGCATCGCCGCCATCGCCGGCGGGGGCGGCGCCATGGGCCTGCGGGACCACCTCGACGTGGCCCTCCTCCAGAAGGGCAGTGGCGAGCTCGTCGTCCAGCTGGTCATCTACAACCTGCCGGGGCGCGACTGCGCCGCGCTCGCGTCCAACGGCGAACTGGGCCCGACCGAGATCGGCCGCTACAAGACCGAGTACATCGACCCCATCGCCGCGGTCCTCGCCGACCCCAAGTACGCCGGCCTCCGGATCGTCACCACCGTCGAGATCGACTCGCTCCCCAACCTGGTCACCAACGTCTCCGGCCGCCCCACCGCCACCGCCAACTGCGACGTGATGAAGGCGAACGGCAACTACATCACGGGCGTCGGCTACGCCCTGAACAAGCTCGGCTCGATCGCCAACGTCTACAACTACGTGGACGCCGGCCACCACGGCTGGCTCGGCTGGGACGACAACTTCGCTGCCTCAGCCGAGCTGTTCAAGCAGGCCGCCACCGCCGAGGGCTCCACCCTCTCCAAGGTCCACGGCTTCATCGTCAACACCGCCAACTACAGCGCGCTCAAGGAAGACCACTTCAAGATCGAGGACTCCGTGGCCGGGGTGTCCGTACGCCAGTCGAAGTGGGTCGACTGGAACCGGTACACGGACGAGCTGTCGTACGCCCAGGCCATGCGCGCCAAGCTGGTCTCCCTCGGCTTCGACTCGAACCTCGGCATGCTCATCGACACCTCCCGCAACGGCTGGGGCGGCACCGCCCGGCCCACGGCCCCGGGTGCCACGACTGACGTCAACTCCTATGTCAACGGCGGCCGCTACGACCGGCGCATCCACCTCGGCAACTGGTGCAACCAGTCCGGCGCCGGTCTCGGCGAACGGCCCCAGGCCGCTCCGGCCACGGGCATCGACGCCTACGTGTGGATGAAGCCGCCGGGCGAGTCCGACGGCTCCAGCAAGGAGATCCCCAACAACGAGGGCAAGGGCTTCGACCGGATGTGCGACCCGACCTACACGGGGAACGCCCGCAACGGCAACAGCATGTCGGGTTCCCTCCCGAACGCGCCCCTTTCCGGCAAGTGGTTCCCGGCCCAGTTCCAGGAGCTCCTGAAGAACGCCCACCCGGCTCTGTGACGCACCACCCCTGAGAACGGGGAGCCGTACGGAACCTCCGGGTTCCGTACGGCTCACGCGCTCCGCAGGTCGGCGACGAGGACAGGTCGTGGGCAGGAGCCGTACGGAGCACTCCGGCCCTGACGGCTCCCGGGCATGCCCCTCAGGAGGAGTCCCGCACGATCAGTTCTGTCGCTAGGATCCGGCGCGGCTCCTCCGACGCGGCGGAACCGGCCGCGGACACCTCCGCGATCTTCTCGAGCAGCAGCCGGGTCATCGTGCGGCCCATCTCCTCGATCGGCTGGCGCACGCTCGTCAGGGGCGGATCCATCAGACGGGCCACCGCCGAGTCGTCAACCCCTACGAGGGCGACGTCCTCAGGGACGCGCCGACCGGCCTCGCGCAGTGCACCGAGCGCGCCGGCCGCCATCACGTCCGAGGCGGCGAAGACCGCGTCCAGGGCCGGGCAGCGGGCGAGGAGCTCGCGCATCGCCAGTCTGCCGCCCTCCTCGGTGAAGTCCCCGGTCGCCACGAGCGCCGGATCGGGCGTGAGTCCGCCTTCGGCGAGGCCCGCGAAGTAGCCGCCCAGGCGCGCGCGGGCCACGTACATGTCGGGCGGGCCGCCGATGGTCGCGATCGTGCCTCTCCCCCGCCCCACGAGGTGGGCGACGGCCGCGCGTCCCGCGCCGATGTTGTCGGAGTCCACGTAGGCGACGGGTTCGGCCTCCGAGCGCCGGCCGTTCATGACGACCGGCAACCCCAGCTCCCGTATCCGGTCGGGGAGCGGATCGTCGCCATGGACGGACGCCAGCAGCACGCCGTCGACCCGCCGGGCGGCAAGGTACTGTTCGAACCGCTGCCTCTCCTGCTCGGTTCGCACCAGCGTGAGGAGCAACTGCTTGTCGGCTCGGGCAAGTTCGGCGCTCACCCCGCGGATGAGGTCGAGGAAGTACGGCTCCGCGAACAGCCTGGCCTCCGTTTCCGGGATGACGAGGGCAACCGCGTCGGTCCGGCTGCCGGCCAGCGCTCGGGCCGCCTGATTGGGTACGTACCCGAGCTCGGCGACGGCGCGGGCGACCGCATCTCTGGCCTGCCCGCTCACGCCTGGCGAGCCGTTGATCGCCCGGGAGACGGTGCCACGCCCGACGCCGGCCAGGGCCGCGACCTCTTCCAGGGTGGGCCTGCCGTTTCCCTGTCCGCTCACCACTCTTGAACTCCCTTCGTGCGCCACCGCACTCCGCGTCCGTCCGGTCGCGGCTGATCAGGTGGAGAGAGCCCTCCGCTCTCACAGCTGGAGCCGACCGAACACGGGAGCGCTCCCACGCTACCGGTGGTCTCCCCCCGCCACCAAGGGTCGCGTTCAGAACCCGTGGGAACCTCCCGGTGAGGAGGGGGGCGATACCTCGTCGAACCCCCGCCGACAGTGAATCCGCGTTCCCCCCTTGACACTTGCACTCGCCAGGCAGCAACCTTCCGGCACGTGGGAGCGCTCCCATCACGGCGTGCGACGACGAACTCCCACCATATCCGGGCGGCAGCACGGCCGACGCCCGCGAAGAACTGACCGGCCCGACCCCTGTCCGTACCGCATCATCCGTACTCGTGTGGGGAGCGCTCTCCTATGACCGCGTCCGAGATCCGGCCGCTCACCGCCGTCCGCTCGTTCCCGTCCGACTTCCTGTGGGGCGCGGCCACAGCCGCGTACCAGATCGAGGGCGCCGCCCGAGAGGGCGGCCGGACGCCATCCATCTGGGACACCTTCTCGCACACCCCGGGCAAGGTCTTCGCGGGCCACACCGGTGATGTGGCGGTGGACCACTACCACCGGTTCCGCGACGACGTCCGGCTGATGACCGAACTCGGCCTGGGCGCCTACCGGTTCTCGGTGTCCTGGTCCCGCGTCCAGCCGACCGGGCGGGGGCCGGTCGCCCAGCAGGGCCTGGACTTCTACCGCCGGCTCGTCGACGAACTGCTCGCCGCCGGCATCGAGCCCGCCCTCACTCTCTACCACTGGGACCTTCCCCAGGAACTGGAGGACGCGGGCGGCTGGCCGGAGCGCCCCACCGCCGAGCGGTTCGCCGAATACGCGGGACTCGTCGCAGACGCCCTGGGAGACCGGGTGAAGTACTGGACCACGCTCAACGAGCCCTGGTGCAGCGCGTTCCTCGGCTACGGCTCGGGGGTCCACGCCCCGGGCCGCACCGAACCGGTCGCCGCGCTGCGCGCGGCCCATCACCTCAACCTCGGTCACGGCCTCGCCGTCCAGGCCCTGAGGGCCGCCCTGCCCGGGGGCTGTCAGCTCGCGGTCTCACTCAACCTCCACGAGGTCCGGCCCCTTACTCCCTCCCCCGAGGACCGGGAGGCGGCCCGCCGCATCGACGCCGTCGGCAATCGGGTCTGGCTCGGTCCGATGCTGGAGGGCGCCTACCCCGAAGACCTGTTCGCGGACACCGCGCACCTGACCGGCTGGTCCTTCGTCCAGAACGGCGACACGGCCACCATCCACCAGCCCTTGGACCTGCTGGCCGTCAACTACTACACCCCGACGGTCGTCTCGCACGTCTCGCACATCGCGAAGGGCGCGGAGAAGCCACGGGACGACGGCCACGGCAACAGCGAGCACTCGCCCTGGCCCGGCGCCGGCGACGTCGCCTTCCACCGGGCGCCGGGCGAGCGTACGGCGATGGGCTGGCCGGTCGATCCGAGCGCGCTGTACGACCTGCTGACCCGGACCGCGTCCCGGTATCCGGGCATGCCGCTCGTCATCAGCGAGAACGGTGCGGCGTACGAGGACGAGGCCGGTCCGGACGGCACGGTCCACGACCCGGAGCGCGCCGCCTACGTCCACGCGCACCTCGATGCCGTGCACCGGGCGATCGCCGCCGGGGTGGACGTCCGCGGCTACTTCCTGTGGTCCCTGCTCGACAACTTCGAGTGGGCGTACGGCTACGGGAAGCGGTTCGGCGCGATCCACGTCGACTACGACAGCCTGGAGCGCACACCCAAGTCGAGCGCCCACTGGTACGCGCGCGTGGCGCGGACGGGTGAGCTGCACCCTCCTGGCAACGTGTAGCCCGCGGGGGCTACGCCGACGGCTGGCGGACGAGCTCCGTGGGCGGGACGACCGTGATCGCGGACGGCGGCTGCCGAGGCACCGGCCTGGTCATCCCGCACCGCCGCGAACGCGGCCAGGCCGAACTCGAGGCCCGGAAAGGGAGAACACGACACCTCCCACCGCGCCCGTTGTCGGGCCTCGCATTCGTCACCGCCCTTGACGGTGGGACGGCAACTCAGACCTTCGAGCCCTGCTTCCAGTCCTGGACGAGGAGTCCGAGCAGTACCTCGTCCAGGAACTCGCCCATCACCCAGGCAGAGGAGCGCAGCACGCCCTCGCGGACGAATCCGTTGCGCTCGGCGGAGCGCAGCATCGCGTCGTTGTCCGACAGCGTCTCGATCTGCAGCCGTTGCAGTCCGCGCACGACGAAACCGTACTGGCACAGCACCGCGACCACGTCGGTCCCGTAGCCCTTGCCACGGCAGGACGGCAGCAACCCCAGCCCGATGTGCGCGGACCGGTTGTGGTTGTCGATGCCCCACAGCGTCGCGGTGCCCACCAGCGTGCCGGCGTCCAGCTCCACCACGGAGAACGGGACGTGTCCCTGCTCCTTCTCGTCCACCACGAGCCGCGGATCCTTCGAGCCGGGCGTGATCGGCCGCCACGGCCCGCCTTCGGCCCGCGAGGAGTTGACCACGTCGTCGTAGAGCTCGGACCGCAGGATCGGGATGTCGTCCTCGTGCCGGGCCCTGAGCCCGACCTTGTTGCCCTTCAGCATGCAAGCTTCCTATCCCGTCGGACCGGCCGGCGGCAAACCGATAAGCGATCGCCCCAGTCGGTACATCGGCGGTGACGATCTGCCGCCGACGCGGCCAGTGGCGCAGGTTGGCGAAGTCATGGCCCGTGTCCGTGCAGCTCGGCCGGGCGGCGGCCAGGCCGGGGACCGTAACGCGAGCGGATCGGGGTGATGCACCGCATCAACGGCACCAAGGCGCCTGACCGTCATGCAGGTTGGCGGACACCGTCCGACTCTGCGGTCAGCAGCGATGGCCGTGGGGAACCCGGAGGAGGGCCACGAAGATCCAGAACATGACCGCGGCGCCGGCCGTGCCGCTGAGGACGGCGAGAGGGATGTTCGAGCTGGCAGAGTGGTAGTCGTGCTGCTCGCTTTGATCTCCCTGGTCACCGTGCAGTGCGCAGGGAGACAGCATGGGGGTGCGCTGGGCATGGTGGGCAGGAAACGGCTGGGGCGGCAGTTCGGGTGGCTGTGGGCGGCGTACGCGGTCAGCACCTTCGGCACGTGGCTCGCGTTCGACGCGTTCGCCCTGGTCGCGATCCTTGTGCTGCACGCCGGGCCGACCCAGGTGTCGGTGCTGGCAGCAGCGGGGCTGGCGGTGGGGGCGGCTGTCGCGGTGCCGCTCGGCCCCTGGGTGGAGTTCCGCCGCAAGCGGCCGGTGATGATCGCAATGGACGTGACCCGGTTCGTGGCACTGATGAGCGTCCCCGCCGCGTACGCACTCGGTCTGCTCGGTTTCGTCCAGCTCCTGGTCGTGTCCGTCGTCGTCGGCGCCGCCGACATCGCGTTCAATGCGGCCAGTGGCGCGAATTTGAAGGCGCTCGTGCGGCCGGAGGACCTGCTCGTCGCGAACGGGAGGTTCGAGTCCACGACCTGGACCGCAACCGTGCTCGGACCGCCGGTCGGCACGGCCGCGATCGGCCTGTTCGGCCCGGCGATGACCATCGTTGCCAATGCGGTCAGCTATCTGCTCTCAGCCGCAGCAATCCGTGCGATCGGCGGCAGTGAGCCGCGCCCCGTCCGCACCGGTACGCACGGGGCGCGGCTCCGGCCCGGCGACCTGCTCGAAGGGTGGCGGTACATCCTGACCCACCCGACCCTGCGCCCCCTGTTCTTCAACACGGTCCTGGTCAACGGCCTGATCCTGGCAACCTCGCCGCTGCTTGCCGTCCTCATGCTCGGCGACCTCGGATTCGCCCCCTGGCAGTACGGCCTCGCATTCGGCCTGCCCTGCGTCGGCGGCATCATCGGCTCACGGCTGTCCCGCCGACTCGTCGCACGGTTCGGACGGCACAAGGTCATGCTCACCGCCGGGACACTGCGCGCATGCTGGCCACTCGGGCTGGCCCTCATCCGGCCCGGCGTGGTCGGGCTCGTGCTCGTCATGGCCGTCGAGCTCGGACTGATCACCTGCATGGGCGTGTTCAACCCGGTGTTCGTCACCTACCGGCTCGACCAGACAGCGACGGACCGAATCGCGCGAACCCTGTCGGCGTGGTCGGTCACCAGCAAGGTAACCATCGCGGCCATGACGGGGCTGTGGGGCCTGCTCGCCGGCATCACCGGCCCCCGTACCGCGATCGCCATCGCCGGTCTTCTCATCCTGATCACCCCTCTCCTGCTTCCCCGCCGCGACCATGCGCCGCACCACGGGCGAGACCTGGACCGGAGCAAAATGTGACGCTCCTTCGCCCCGCTGACGCCACCCTGCTGCCGAGCTGGCACCACAACGCCCAACCGATCGTCACGGCGCCGGCACCCGCCGTCAGCACCGTGCTGCGCCAGGGGAGCCGGGGGTCGGCCGCGTCTGGAGTCGCCCCCCGTACGGCAGCAGACGCCGGAGAGGCTGTGGGCCTCTCCGGCGTCTGCTGTGTGGTGGGGCGGGTGGCTCGCCGGGATCTGCTCCCGGGGGACCTGCGGGGCGGTCAGCCCTCACTTGCCGAGCTTCGCCTTCAGGTCCGCCTTGAGCTGCTTCTTGATCACCTGCTTGTCGACCTTGTTCACGGTGCCGCCCGTGCCCGTGCCGTCACCACCCACCGAGGTGGCGTCACCGGTGTTGATCGCGTCGGCACTGGCGTTACCGCCGGTGGCCGCCCCCGTGGTGATCGTGCACTTGCCCTTGCACTGGCCGACGCCGGAGTTGGCGTTTCCGCCGGTGGCGGTGCCGCCGACCGTGGTGTTCTCGGCGTTGGAGTCACCGCCGGTACCGATGCCGTCGGCGC
>NZ_JBEZLW010000031.1:0-82238 GCF_040652395.1 Streptomyces sp. NPDC048269 | reverse complement strand
AGCTCACCGTCGGCGTTCCACCGCACCAGGTCACCGGTGCGGTACATCCGGCTGCCGTCCGGCCCGTACGGATCCGCCACGAAGCGCTCGGCGGTCAGACCCGGTCGGCCCCAGTAGCCGCGGACCACACCCGCGCCCGCCAGGTACAGCTCACCGGCCACCCCCGCCGGTACCGGCCGCAGGGCGCTGTCGAGCACGTAGGCGCGCATGCCGTCCAGAGGCTTCCCGACGGGCAGGGTGGTGGCGATCTCCGCGCCGGGCTCGACACGGTGGGTGGTGGCGTAGGCGGTCGTCTCGGTCGGTCCGTACACGTCGACGACGGTGATCCTCGGGCACGCCGACCGGATGCGCCGGGCGGCCTCTGCGGGAACCACGTCGCCGCCGGACCAGACCTCCTGCACGCCGGCCAGGCAGCCGGGGTCCTCGTCCGCGACCAGCCGGAACAGCGCGGCAGTCAGGAAGACAGAGGTGAGGCCGTGCAGGGTCACCAGCTCGCGCAGCCGCTCGGCATCGATCTCGACGGGCGGGGCCACGACGACGACGCCGCCGCCCAGCAGCGGCACCCACAGTTCGTAGGTGGAGGCGTCGAAGGCAACGGGTGAGTGCAGCAGTACCCGCTCGTGGCCGCGGACGAACCGGCCGTCCTCGGCGAGCGCCACGATGTCGCGGTGGGTGACCGCGACGCCCTTGGGCCGGCCGGTGGAACCGGAGGTGAACATGATGTACGCCACCTGCGCGGGATGCACCGACACCTCGGGACTGGTGTCCGGGGTGGTGTCGTCGGCCAGGGCCGCCGCGGTCTCCAGCACCCGCGCCCCGTGCCGGAAGCCGCCCGCCTCCTCCGCGGAGTCGGCCAGCAGGAGCACCGCTCCGGTGTCCGCGATGATGTGCTCCATCCGGGAGGCCGGGAAGCGCCGGTCCAGCGGAACGTAGGCGGCGCCGGCCTTGAGCACTGCGAGGAGTGCTACGACGAGGTCGGGCGAGCGGTCCATGAGCAGTGCGACGCGGTCCTCGGGGCGTACCCCTTCGGCGATCAGCCGATGGGCGAGGCGGTTGGCACGGGCGTCGAGCTCCTGATGGGTGAGGGTGCCGTCGTCACAGACGAGCGCCGGCGCGGTGGGGAACCACCGGACCTGCTGGGCCAGGACATCGGGGACGGAATGCTTCGAAGGGCTCCGGTCCCCGGTCTCGTTCCACTCGCCGAGGATCTGCTGCCGCTCGCCGGCCGAGAGCGTGTCGAGGCGGCCGACGGGCTCGGTGTACCGGTCCACGGCCGACGCCAGCACCCGGACCACCCGGTCCAGCAGGGCGTCGGCGGTGGCGCGGTCGTACAGGTCGGTGCGGTAGTCCAGGCGGAGCTGTAGGCGCGCGCCGGGCACGGCGGTGAGGATCAGCGGGTAGTGGGTGGCGTCACGTCCGTCGATCCCGGACACGTTCAGGCCGCCGGGCAGTTCGAGGACGTCGGCGTCGAGCGGGTAGTTCTCGAAGACGACCAAGGTGTCGAAGAGCTCACCGAGGCCGCTGAGCTGCTGCAGATCGGTGAGGCCGAGGTACTGGTGCGGCATCAGCCCGGCCTGCTGCTCCTGGAGACGGCCGAGGAGGCCTCCGACTGGCTCGGCCGGATCCAGCTGCACCCGCACCGGAAGGGTGTTGATGAACAGGCCGACCATCGACTCGACGCCCGGCAGATCGGCGGGGCGGCCCGAGACGGTTCCGCCGAACACCACGTCGTCGCGGCCGGTGAGTTGGCCGAGTACGACAGCCCAGGCGGCCTGGAAGAACGTGTTCAAGGTGAAGCCGCCGGCCCGGGCGTGCTCGGTGAGCCGCGCGGTGAGGCCCTCGGGGAGTTCCACGGCGATGCGCTCGGGAACACCGGAGCCGGCCGTCGCCGCGGGGTGTACCAGGGTGGGCTCGTCGAGTCCGTGCAGGACCTGCTTCCATGCCTCTTCGGCCGCGACCCGATCCTGGCGGGCGAGCCAGGCGAGGTAGTCGCGGTACGGCGTGACCCGGGGCAGGGTCGCCGCCTCGCCGCCGTGGGCGTAAAGGGCGAAGAGTTCCCGGACCAGCACGGGCATGGACCAGCCGTCCAGCAGGATGTGGTGGTTGGTCAGCACGAGCACGTGGCGTTCCGGCGCGAGCGTGATCAGGGCGAACCTGATCAGCGGGGGGCGCCGCAGGTCGAACCGCCGGGCAAGGTCGTCGGCAAGCCAGTTCCTCAGGGCGTCTTGCTGATCGTCTCCGGCGAAACCGCTGAGGTCGGCCTCGTGCCAGGGCAGGGCCACCTCGTGGGGGATCACCTGGACCGGGGTGTCGACCTTCTCGTACAGGAAGCCGGCCCGCAGATTGGAGTGCCGGCGCAGCAGAGTGGCGGCGGCCGCCCGCATGGCCTCGGACTTCAGCGGCCCCTCGATGGTGAAGGCCAGTTGCACGGTGTAAACGTCGGATGCCTTCTCGTCGTACACCGCGTGGAACAGCAGTCCCTGCTGCAGCGGCGACAAGGGAAGGATGTCCTCCAGGCCGGTCCGTGTCACTTCAGCATCCCCCACTCTGCTTCGATCAGATTGATGTCGTTCTGGTCGAGTCCGACCAGAGGAAGGTCCGAGGGCGTCCAGCCGCCGGCCTCCGGTGTCGTGGCGTGCTCGACGAGGGCGCGCAGTGCGCGGAACCAGGCGTCGGCCAGCCCTTCCACCTCATGCGTGGTGAGCGGTCCCGCGGGCCACGACCAGTCGGCGACCAGGCGCGGCCCGTCGGCGTGGTCCTGCGTGACCGCGTTCAGTTCCAGTAGGTGTTCGAGCGGCATGCCGGGGTCCCGGCCGTCGCCGAGGTCCGCGTCGGAGCGCACCGTCCAGTCCGCGACGCGGCCGTCCGCGTCGGCTGCCTCGAAGCGGCCCAGGTAGTTGAAGCCGATCTGCGGGGTGGGCAGGGCGGCCAGTACCGGACGGGTGTCGGGGTTGAGGTGGCGCAGCAGGCCGAATCCGATGCCGTTGTCGGGCAGAGCCCGCAACTGCTCCTTGATCGCCTTCAGCGCCCGGCCCGCGGCCGGACCACCCGCCCACACCTCGTCCCACTCGCTCTCGCCGACACCGGGATCGAGCCGCACCGGATAGAGGCTGGTGAACCAGCCCACCGTGCGCGAAAGGTCAACCCCTTCGACGATCTCCTCGCGTCCGTGCCCCTCCAGGTCCACCAGCGTGCCCCCGGAAACCGCACGACCCCGCTCGCGCCGCCACGCCGCCACGGCCAGCGCGAAAGCAGTCAGCAGAACCTCGTCGACCCGGGCGTGGAACGCGTCCGGCACACGGGTCAGCAACGGCCCGGTGGTCTCGGCCGGCAGAGTGAGCGACAGGTGCTCGACGGTGCCGGCCGCGTCCTGCCCGGGGTCGAGGGGGCGCGAGCCGAGCAGCGGGTCGGGGCCTTCGAGGACCCGGGTCCACACCGGGAGTTCGGCGGCGCGGGCCGGGGTACGGGCCTCCTCACCGAGCAGCCGGGCCCAGCGTCTGAAGGAGGTGCCGACCGGCTCCCAGCGGGGTGCGTGACCGTCCGAGACCGCCGCGTAGGCCGTGGCGAGGTCGGGCAGCAAGATCCGCCACGAGATGCCGTCGACGACCAGGTGGTGCACGCAGAGCAGCAGCCGGCCGGGGCGGCCTTCGCCTCCGTCGAACCAAACGGCCTGGACCATCCGTCCGGCCTCCGGATCGAGCCTGCGCTGCGCGGCACGTGCCACGTCCGCGATGTCGGCCGTGTCTCCCACGACCCTGCGCAGCACCTGCTCGGCCCCTACGGCTCCGGGCTCCGGGACGGTCAGCGCCCCGTCGGCACCGTCCGCCGCGAGCCGCGCCCGCAACAGGTCGTGCCGGTCCAGGAGCAACTCCAGGGTGCGGGCCAGCCGGTCGCCGGTGCAGCCGGCCGGCGTGGTGACCAGCATCGACTGGTTGAACCCGGCGGTGCGTCCGCCCAGTTCGCGGAGCCAGGACACGATCGGGGTGAGCGGCACCGGGCCGATGCCGGCTCCGGCGTCCTCGGCCGGTGCGTCGGCCGGTGCGCCCGCCACCTCGGCGAGCCCGGCCGGGGTCCGGTGCTGGAAGACGTCGCGGGGGGTGAACAGCAGGCCGGCCGAGCGGGCCCGGCTGACCAGCTGGATGGAGATGATGCTGTCGCCACCGAGCGAGAAGAAGCTGTCCTCGGCGCCGACCCGGTCCAGACCGAGCAGTTCGGCGAAGAGCCCGCACAGGATCTCCTCGCGGGCGGTACGCGGGAGCCGGGTGCCTGTCGCGGCCGTGAAGTCCGGGGCGGGCAATGCCTTCCGGTCCAGCTTGCCGTGGGGTGTCACCGGCAGTCGGGACAGCTCCACGAAGGCGGCCGGGACCATGTACTCGGGCAGCGTGGCGGCGGCGGCCGAGCGCAGCGCCTCGGTGTCCAGGGCCGGCTGCCCGTTCTCCGCGGGGGTGCCGGCCGGGACGACGTAGGCCACCAGCCGCTTGGTGCCGGCGCCGTCCTCGCGGGCCGTTACGGCGGCCTCCGCGACGGAGGGATCGGCGCGCAGCACGTTCTCGATCTCACCGAGTTCGATGCGGAAGCCACGGACCTTCACCTGGTCGTCGGCGCGGCCGAGGTAGCGCAGTTCGCCGTCCCGGGTCCAGCTCACGAGGTCACCGGTGCGGTACATCCGCGTACCGGGCCCGCCCCAGGGGCAGGCGACGAAGTGTGCAGCGGTCAGCCCCGGCCGGTCCAGGTAGCCTCGGGCGAGGCCCTCTCCGGCGAGGTACAGCTCGCCCGGCACGCCGGGCGGTACGGGCCTCAGTCCGGCGTCCAGGACGTGAACGCGGGTGTTGGGCACCGGAGTGCCGAGCGTGGGGGTGCCGGAGCCTGCTGTCAGCGGTGCACCCATCGTGGCGGCGACGGTGGACTCGGTGGGTCCGTAGGCGTTGACCATGCGACGGCCGGGTGCCCAACGGTCGACGAGCGCGGCGGAGGTCGCATCGCCGCCGACGACCAGCGAGCGCAGGTCGGGGAACGTGCCGTCGGGCACGCTGGCCAGCGCGGCAGGCGGGATCAGCGCGTGCGTCACCCGCTCCCGGTGCAGGACGTCGGCGAGCACCTCGCCGGCCAGGGGGCCGGGCGGGGGAACGACCAGGGTGGCTCCGGCCGCGTAGGTCATCACCAGCTCCAGGACGGACGCGTCGAAGCTGGGCGAGGCGAACTGCAGCACCCGGCTGTCGGCGTCCACCGCGAACCGGTCGACCTCCGCGCGGGCGAAGCCGGCCAGCCCCCGGTGGGTGACCACGACGCCCTTGGGGCGGCCGGTCGAGCCCGAGGTGTAGATGACGTAGGCGGGATGGCCCGGCGCCGGCCGCACCTGCGGTGCGGTGGCGGGTAGTCCGCTCACCACGGCCTCGTCGATCAGCAGGGCCTCGACGCCCTCCGGGAGGGCGGCCGCGGTCTCGCTGTTCGCCAGGACGAGCGCGGGGCGGGCGTCGTCGAGGACGTAGGCGATGCGGTCGGCCGGGTAGTCCGGATCGACCGGCAGGTAGGCGGCGCCGGCCTTGAGCACGGCGAGCTGTGCGACCACGATCTCCACCGAGCGGGGCAGCAGCAGCGCCACCACACGCTCGGGACCGATGCCGTGCGCGGCCAGCAGGTGGGACAGCCGGTTGGCGCGGACGTCGAGTTCGGCGTACGTCAGCCGGGTGTCCCCGCAGACGACCGCCGGGCGGTCGGGAGTTCGGCCGGCACGGTCCTCGAACAGGCCGTGGAAGGTGACCGGCTCGATGTCCTCGACCGTGCCGTTCCACTCCCGGAGGACCAGCTCGCGTTCCCGGTCCGAGAGGATGTCCACGTCACGGACGGGCACGTCGGGGGCGTCGGCAACCGCGTCCAGCATCCGCACCAGGCGCTCGGCGAGGCTCCGCGCGGTGTCCCGGTCGAAGAGGTCGCGGGAGTACTCGAGGCTGCCTTCGATGACGGCGGGCGCCCCGGCCGTGTCGTAGGTCTCCGCAAGGGCGAAGGACAGGTCGAACTTGGCCGTGTCCAGCCGGACCGGCTGCCGGCTCACCTCGACGCCCGGCAGGTCGAGTGCGGACGTCGGGATGTTCCGCAGCTGGAGCGAGACCTGGAAGAGGGGATGGCGGGCCAGCGATCGTTCCGGGCTGAGCACCTCCACCAGACGCTCGAACGGCACGTCCTGGTGGGCGTAGGCGGCGAGATCCGTCTCCCGGACTCGGGCGAGGAGCTCCCGGAACGTGGGGTCACCGGAGACGTCGGTGCGCAGCACGAGCGTGTTGACGAAGAAGCCGACCAGGTCGTCCAGGGCTTCGTCGGTACGTCCGGCGACCGGGGAGCCGAGGGGGATGTCGGTGCCGCCGCCGAGGCGGGACAACAGTCCCGCCAGAGCCGACTGGACCACCATGAACAGGCTGGTGCCGGTGGTGCGGGCGAGTTCGGCGAGCCGGGCGTGCAGGTCGGCGGGGACGGTGAAGTCGAGGGTGTCGCCCCGGTGGCTCATCTCCGCGGGCCGCGGCCGGTCGACCGGCAGCGGAACTTCCTCGGGCAGGCCGGCGAGTTGGGTACGCCAGTAGTCGATCTGGCGGGCGATCTCGCTGTCCGGGTCGGCCTCGTCGCCGAGGACCTCGTGCTGCCAGAGGGTGAAGTCCGGGTACTGGACGGCGGGCGGCGTCCACGCCGGGGACTCGCCGCGGACCCGGGCCGCATACGCCTCGCCCAGGTCGCGGGCGAGCGGCGCCATGGACCAGCCGTCAGCGGCGATGTGGTGCACGACCACCAGCAGGGCGTGGTCCTCGGGGGTGATCCGCAGGAGCCGGGCCCGCACGGGGAGGTCGGCGGCCACGTCGAAGCCCTCGGCGGCGGCCCGTGCCAGGGCTTCGTCGAGCCCGTCCCCGGTGACGTCTTCGATGCGCAGGTCGGGCCGGGCCGCCGGGTCGTCGGCGGCGAGGACGAGTTGGCGGGGGTGCCCCTCGTCATCGGGGAACAGGGTACGAAGGCTCTCGTGGCGGGCGGTGACGTCGGCGAGGGCCGCCCGTAGTGCGTCGGTGTCGAGCACGCCGCGCAGCCGCAGCGAGAGGCCCAGGTTGTAGGTGCCGCCGGGCCCCTCGAAGTGGCTGAGGAACCACAGGCGTCGCTGAGCGAAGGAGAGCGGGATACGAGCCGGCCGGGGACGCCGGGTGAGCGGGGCGCGCGCCCCGGCGTCCGTCGTGAGGGCCGTCGCGAGCGTCGCGACCGTCGGGGTCTCGAACAGCGCACGCACGGAGAGTTCGGCGCCGAGGACCGTACGTACCCGGCTGATCAGCCGGGTGGCCAGCAGGGAGTGGCCGCCCAGGTCGAAGAAGCTGTCGTCGACGGACACGGCGGGTACGTTCAGCACTTCGGCGAACAGCCCGCACAGCACGGTCTCCTGCCGGGTGCGGGGCGCCCTTCCCTGGCTCAGCGAGCGGAAGTCGGGAGCGGGCAGGGCCTTGCGGTCGAGTTTGCCGTTGGGGGTGACCGGGAGGGCCTCGATGGTGAGGACGGCGGAGGGCACCATGTAGTCGGGCAGCGCCTCGGCGACGTGGGTACGCAGGGTTGCGGGGTCGGGAGCGCCGGCGACGCCGCCCGCCGGGACGACGTAGGCGACGAGCCGTTTGTCGCCGGGGCGGTCCTCGCGGACGACGACTGCGACCTGGCCGACCCCCTCGTGGCGGGCCATGACGGCCTCGACCTCACCGAGTTCGATGCGGAAGCCGCGGATCTTCACCTGGTCGTCGGCGCGGCCCAGGTACTGGAGTTCGCCGTCGCCGGTCCAGCGCACCAGGTCACCGGTCCGGTACATGCGGGTGCCGGCGGGCCCATAGGGGTCGGCGACGAAGCGCTCGGCGGTCAGAGCGGGACGGCCCAGATAGCCGTGGGCCAGCCCCGCTCCGGCCAGGCACAGTTCGCCCGGCACGCCGGGCGCCACCGGGCGCAGCGCACCATCGAGGACGTAGACACGCGTGTTGGCGATGGGACGGCCGATGGGCGGGGCGGTGCGGGACGGAGCGAGCGGGCCGCTCATGGTGGCGTACACGGTGGACTCGGTCGGCCCGTAGGCGTTGACCATGGTACGCCCGGGGGCCCAGCGGGCCACGAGTTCCGCGGAGCACGCCTCGCCGCCGGTGACCAGGGTGAAGTCGGCCGGAAGTTCGGCGTCGCCCATCGCCGCCAGTACGACCGGCGGCAGCAGGGCGTGGTTGACCCCCTGTTCGGCGAGCAGCTCGGCGAGCGGTGCACCGGCAGCGAGCCTCTCCGGGGCGGCCAGCACCAGCGTGGAACCGGACAGGAGGGTGGTGAGGACCTCCAGCATCGAGGCGTCGAAGCTGGGCGAGGCGAACTGCAGCACCCGGCGCTCGGGGCCGGTGCCGAACCGTGCCGCGTGGTCGGCGACCATGGCGGCGACGCCGGCGTGCGGAACGACGACGCCCTTGGGACGGCCGGTGGAGCCCGAGGTGTAGATGACGTAGGCGGCGTCGGCGGTGGTGAGACCGGCGTCGCCCGGGTCGCCTTCGGCGGGCAGGGGGGTGCGGTCGAGCAGCAGACGGGGCGGACCGTCCGCGGGGAGCGCCGCGCAGCCCTCGGTGTCGGTGAGGACGAGCGCGGGCCGTGCGTCGTCGAGGACGGCGGCGATACGGGCCGCCGGGTAGCCGGGGTCCACGGGAAGGTGGGCCGCGCCGGCCCGCATGACGCCGAGGAGTGCGACCACCTGGTCGGCGGAGCGGGAGAGCGCCACGGCAACGTACCGGCCGCGGCCGATCCCCCGTTCCCGCAGCAGCCGCGCCAGCCGGGAAACCCTGCTGTCCAGTTCGGAGTAGGTGAGGGTGCCGGCCGGATGGACGAGGGCCGTCGCCCCAGGGATACGGGCCGCCTGGCGGCCGAGGAGGACGGGCACCGTGTCGCATGCGAAGGGCCGCGCGGAGTCGTTCCACCGGTCGAGGATCCGGTGCGTCTCCTCGGGTGCGAGAACGTCGACCTGGGAGACGCGGAGGCCGGGTTCCGAGGTGACGGCGGCGAGAACGCGGGCCAGGCGGCTGCCGAAGGCCCGGACGGTGTCCTCGTCGTACAGGTCACGGGCGTATTCGATGGTGCCGTCCAGGCCGGCCGGGGCGCCGTTCTCGGCGAAGCGCTCGGCCAGCCGGAACGACAGGTCGAACTTGGCGGTACCGGAGTCGAAGGGCGCGGCCGTCGCGGTGAGACCGGGCAGTTCCAGCACGGGTGCGGCGTTGTCGTCGAGCGCGAGGGTGATCTGTACGAGGGGATGCCGAGCGAGGGAACGGACCGGGTTGAGGATCTCGACCAGCCGCTCGAAGGGAAGGTCCTGGTTGCCGTAGGCGGCGAGGTCCGTCTCCCGGACACGGGCGAGGAGCTCCCGGAACGTGGGGTCACCCGAGACGTCGGTGCGCAGCACGAGCGTGTTGACGAAGAAACCGACCAGGTCTTCCAGGGCTTCGTCGGTACGTCCGGCGACGACGGTGCCCACCGGGATGTCGTCACCCGCGCCGAGCCGGCTGAGCAGCAGGGCGAGCGCGGCCTGAGCGGCCATGAAGAGACTGCCGCCGGTCTCGGCGGCGAGGGCGGCGAGGCGTCCGTGGACGGCGGAGTCGACGGAGAACGTCACCCGGCCTCCGGCGTGGCCGGCGGCGCCGGGACGGGGCCGGTCGGTGGGCAGGGCGAGTTCCTCGGGCAGGCCCGCGAGGGTCTCCTTCCAGTAGGCCGTCTGCCGGGCGAGGACGCCGGCCGGGTCGTTCTCGTCGCCGAGCAGGTCCTCCTGCCACAGCGTGTAGTCGGCGTACTGGACCGGCAGCGCCGGGTACTGCGGGGCGGCGCCGCGCAGGCGGGCGGCGTAGGCCTGGCTGAGGTCGCGGGTGAAGGGGGCCACCGACCAGCCGTCGCCCGCGATGTGGTGCACGACGAGCAGCAGGACGTGCCGCTCGGCGTCGCGGGTGAACAGGTGGGCGCGCACGGGGATCTCGGTGGCGAGGTCGAAGCCGCGGGCGGCGGCGCCGGCGAGCTGCTGCTCGAGGTCGGCTGCGTCGGCGGCTTCGGTGACCAGGAGTTCGGGGCGGGCGTCGGCGGCGTCGAGGACGTGCTGGTGGGGGGCGCCGTCCGCGACGGGGAAGACGGTCCGCAGGCTCTCGTGGCGCCCGGCGACGTCGGCGAGCGCGGCGCGCAGGGCGGCCTCGTCCACACGGCCGGTCAGCTCGACGGTGAGGCCGTCGTTGTAGGCGGCCCGCCCACTGCCGTTCTCCATCTGGTTGAGGAACCACAGGCGGTTCTGGGCGGCGGACAGCGGCAGCCGCTCGGGACGCGGGCGCACGGTCAGGGCCTGGCGGGCGGCGGTGCCGGCGGCGAGGCCCAGGGCGTCGGCGAGGGTGGCGACGGTGGCGTTCTCGAAGACCGTGCGCAGGGTGAGTTCGGCGCCCAGCTCCTTGCGGATGCGCCCCACCAGGCGGGTCACCTGGAGGGAGCTGCCGCCGAGCAGGAAGAAGTTCTCGTCGACGGAGACGACCTGTTCGCCGAGCACCTCGGTGAACAGCCGGCACAGGCTCTCCTCCGCGGCGGTGCGCGGAGCGCGGGAGGCGGCCGGGGCGGCGGGCTCCTGGGCGACGGCCGGGTCGGTGGCGGCGCGGGTGGCGGCGGTACGGGCGTGCTCGGGCAGGCCGGAGGTGTCCAGGTCGATGGAGTCGACGGTCTCGTGGAGCCCGGTCCTGCCCAGGCGGTGCAGGAAGTCGAGGAAGGTGAGCTGGTAGGCGCGCAGGTCCTGGTCGGCGTACAGGTCGGGGTTGGCGTCGAAGTCGATCTGGAGGCCGGAGGAGGTGCCGCGGTCGTAGACGATGAAGGAGATGTCGTCGGCGGGGCCGATGGACAGGTTGTGGGGGCGCGCGGTGTGGCCGGCGAACCGCAGGTCGTAGTCGAACATCATGATGTTGACGTGCGGGCCGACCAGGCGACGGTCGTCCACGAGCATGCCGAGGTCGCGGCGCAGGTCCTCGAACTGGTAGCGCTGATGCTTCATCGCGGCGCGCATCTCGGCCGAGACCTGCTTCAGCAGTTCCTCGACGGTGGTGCCGGGCTCGATGGCGACGCGCAGCGGCAGGACGTTGGAGACCATGCCGGGGACGCTGCGGGCGTTCTTGCCGAGGCGGGTGGAGACGGGCAGGCCCAGGACGACCTCGGGGGCGCCGGTGAGGCGCTGGAGCCACAGGGCAATGGCGGCGATCAGCGCGGGCGGCCAGGTGACGGCGGCGTCGGAGGCGAGGTTGCGCAGCAGCTCGGTCTCGGTACGGCCCAGGTGAGCGGTGCGGCGGGCCAGGGAGCGGGCCAGGTGCGGCTGCTCGCCGGAGAGGCTGATGGGCTCGGGGCACTCCTTGAGCCGGTCGATCCAGTAGGCGCGGTCGGTGCCGAGGCGGTCGGAGTCGCGGTAGGCGGCCTTCTCGTCGAGGAGCCGGGCGAGGGGGGCGAAGGGAGTGGCGGGTACGGGCTCGCCGACGACCAGCGCGGAGTACACCGCGGCGGTGCGCTGGGCGACCATGTTGACGGTGAAGCCGTCGACCAGCAGGTGGTGGTAGCGGTGCAGCCACAGGTGGCGGCCCTCGGCGATCTTGAAGAGCGCGAAGAGGAACAGCTGGTCGTGCTCGGTGTCCAGGGGGCGGGCAAAGTCCTCGGCCATCCATGCGCGGGCCGCCGCCCTCGGGTTGGGGGCGTCGCTGACGTCCACGACGTGCAGGGACCAGTCGAGGTCGGCCGCGGGCACGATGCGGGCGACGGGGCCGCTGTCGCCCTCGTGGAAGCGCAGGCGCAGCGTCTCGGCCTCGGCCACGACCTGGCGCAGGGCCTGCTGGAGGAACAGGGCGTCCACCGGTCCGTCGATTTCCAGAAATTCGCCGGTGTTGAAGATCGTGTTCTGCGGATTCAGCTGCTGCGCGTACCAGACACCCGACTGGGCGGCGGTCAGCGGCAGCAGGACACCCCGAACATCGGTCACAGCCACTCACCCTCAATTGCGTTGACGGAAATCACGGATCAGAGACCCTGTCTAACAGCGGGCTTTCGACCAGGACAACGGCGGCTGCAGAAAGCTGCCACGCCCTGGGGAGACGTCAGTCGCGTGCTGGCGTCGTCGCATGACGAAGACGATGGATGCGGAACGCACATCGTCGATCGCTACATGCCTGAATGCATTTCCGGGACCGGCACTGAATGGCAGTGGACGCCCCGCGTGACGAGGTGACGTGGGCGACCCGCGAGATGATCTGGCGGGAGGCTCCGGTGGCCCGCCGCCGCGGAGACCCGGATCCTGGCCGAGGACGAAACGACCCGGCGCAGCTTCGGAGGCACTGGAAAGCGATCCGGATTCCAAGCGGAATCGCCCGTCCCTTTCCTGTCCACCGTCACGCGCCGGGTCGACATGCCCGTCAAGCGATAGCGTCCCTACTTCTGGGCGTCCCGTACGAGTTCGATGAACCTGCCTGCCGTCGAGTTGCGGTAGAAATCCTGCGTGGTGACCTTCGGCAGGCCCTGGCCACGCATTTCCCGGAGCACCCGGATGACCAGCAGAGAATTTCCACCGAGCTCGAAGAAGTTGTCCTTCGGTGTGACGTTGCAATTCAGCGCATGCCCCCAGACCTTCAGGATCTGCTCGGTCAGCGGGTCCTGCTCCGGGTCGGTTCCCGCCTCCCGGGCCGGGCCGCCCGCCACGTCACGGTCGGCGGCGGCGGCGGCGGTCGGAGCCGCGGCGGGCGCGGGCAGCGCGGCCGTGTCCACCTTGCCGTTGATGGTCAGCGGGATGGCGGCCACCTCGGTCAGGGAGGCGGGGACCATGTAGGAGGGCAGCACCCCGCGGGCGTGGGCGAGGATGTCGGCGGTGGCCGCCGGGCCGCGCAGGGCGACGTAGGCGTCGATGCGGGCGGTCGCCGCGTCCCCCGGAGCGTCGTGGTTGAGGACGGTGGCGGCTCCGGCCACGTCGGGGTGGCTGAGCAGCACGTTGCGGATCTCGTCCAGCTCGATCCGGTGGCCGCGCACCTTTACCTGGCTGTCGAGTCGGCCGAGGTGGTCCAGGCTGCCGTCGGGGCGCAGCCGGCCGCGGTCGCCGCTGCGGTAGATCACGCCGCCGCCGTAGGGGTCCGTGACGAACCGCTGCGCGGTCAGCTCCGGTTGCCCCAGATACCGGTCGGCGACGCCGGCGCCGCCGACGCAGATCTCGCCCGCCGCACCGACCGGCAGCAGCCGGCCGCGCGGGTCGCGCACCGACAGGGTCCAGCCGGGCAGTGCGGGGCCCACCTTGCGGCCGGCGGCGAGGACATCGGCCGGGGTGACGGTGTGGGCGGTGACGTGCACGGTGGTCTCGGTGATGCCGAACATGTTCACCAGACGGCACGCGGTGTGGGAGTGCCGGGCGAACCAGGGGGCGAGCATCCGGACGTCGAGCGGCTCACCCCCGAAGACCACCAGGCGTACGGCGAGCGCCTCGGCGGAGGCGTGCCGGTCGGCCTCGACCACCTGGGCGAAGGCAGAGGGCGTCTGGTTGAGGACGGTGACGCCCTCGCGGACCAGCAGCGCGTGGAACAGCTCGGTGTCGCGGGTCGTCCAGTAGTCCACCACGACCAGGCGGCCGCCGGTCAGCAGGCAGCCCCAGATCTCCCAGACGGAGAAGTCGAAGGCGCTGGAGTGGAAGAGGGTCCACACGTCGTCGGCGCCGAGCCGGAAATCCTCGCGGGTCGCCTCGATCAGGGCGGCGACGTTGCGGTGCGGGACGACGACGCCCTTGGGGCGGCCGGTGGAGCCGGAGGTGTAGATGACGTACGCGGGTGCCGTGCCGTCCTCGGGCCGCGGGTCGGGCGACTGCTCGCCGGCCAGGGCGCGCAGCGAGTCCGGGGTGACCACGCGTACGCCGTCCAGCTCGGGGAAGCCCTCGCCGGTGCCGACGACCACGGTGGCGCCGGCGTTCTCGACGGTGTAGCGCAGCCGCTCGGCCGGGTAGCGCAGGTCCATCGGTACGTAGGCGCAGCCCGCCTTGAGCACGCCGAGCAGGGTGACCACGAGGTCGGCGTCGCGCTCCAGGGCGACCCCGACCATGGCGCCGGGGGCGAGGCCCAGGGCGCGCAGGCCGGCGGCGGTGCGCTCGGCGCGGGCGTCGAGTTCGGCGTAGCTGAGGCTGGTCCGGCCGGCGGTCAGGGCGATGGCGTCGGGGCGGGCGCGCACGACATCGGCGAAGAGGCCGTCGATGGTGCGGGCGGCTGCCTCGGGGCTGCCGGTGGCCGGGGTGACGCCGAGGGCCAGTACCTGCCGGGCCTCCTCGGCGGTGAGCAGCTCGACGGTCTCCAGCGGGCGCCCGGGCGCGGCCGCGAGCTGCGTGGCCACGTGGGCGACGTGAGCGGCGAACCGTTCGGCGACCGTCTCGTCGAGGTCGCCGAGGTCGTACCGGAGGACGCCCTGCGCGGTGCCGTCGGCGTGCCGGATCAGGTGCAGGACGCCGGGCAGCACGGGCGCGAGGTGCGGCAGACGGCGCAGGCCCGGCCGGAAGTCCTCCACGAGGAGGCCGATTCCGGCGAGGTTCAGCAGGCTGCCGTCGTACGCGGCCCAGCGGGCCGTGAAGGCGGCCGCGTCCTGGGACTCGTCCACGGGCTCGCCGGCGCCGTGGCGGGCGAGGACCAGGGAGGTGGCGGCGGCGAGCAGCGCCGGGTCGCCGGGCAGCGCCGGCAGGGCGGCCTCGGCGGTGTGCCCGGCCCGGGCCGGGTCCCCCAGGCCCCACTCCAGGACCGGCCGTCCGCCGACGGGGGGACCGGCAGGGGCGGGCGCGCAGGTGAGGGTGTCGGGGTCGAGGGCAAGGGTGCGGCGCGCGACGAGGACGAGGTCGGCGTCGCCGTCCCGGTAGCGCAGCAGGACGGCGCGCAGCGGCAGGCCGGCGGTGCGCAGCGGGCGTTCGGCCTCCCGGCGCACGCGTGCGGCGGCGGCCGGGTCGGTGGCGGCGTACGGCAGCCGCTCCTGCCACAGGCGCAGCTCCCCGGGGCCGTCGAAGGCGCCGGCCGCGCCGGAACGCAGGCGCTGTTCCAGTTCCCCTGCATCGACAGGGCCCGGCATCCGGACCACCAGGCTGTGGCAGGACGCGGCCTGACTTCTCGACATGGTCGGACTCCTGTACGTACGAAAGGGGAAGCGGGGTGTCAGCGGGCGCTGAAGCCACCGTCGACGGTGAGGGTGGTCCCGGTGACCTGGAGGGAGTCGTCCCCGGCCAGCCACAGGGCGGCGCCGGCGATGTCCTGCGGCTCGATGAGGGCGTTCATCGGCTGGGACTGGACGAATATCTCCTCGTGCTCGTCGACGGCGACTTCGAGCGAGCGGGCGATCTCGGCGAGCATCCTGCCCTCGTGCAGCGGGTCGTCGCGCACCGAGCCGGGGCACAGGGCGTTGACCCGGACCCGGAAGGGCGCGTAGTCGAGGGCGGCGGCCTTGGTCAGGCCGATCAGGCCGTGCTTGGCGGCGACGTAGCCGGCGAAGTGGCGGTAGCCGACGAGGCCGGCGGTGGAGGCGACGTTGATGACGCTGCCGGAGCGCTGTTCGACCATGGCGGGGACGAGGGCCTTCATCATGCGCCAGGCGCCGGTGAGGTCGATGCCGACCATCAGCTCCCACTCGTCCTCGGCGATCTCGTGGACGGCCTTGCCGGAGGGGGCGGCGATGCCGGCGTTGTTGAGCAGGACGTCGATGGTGCCGAAACGTTCCAGCGCCTGGTCGGCGACGGCCTCCACTCCGGCGGGGTCGCGGACGTCGGCGACGGCGGCGTGCACCGAGACACCGTGCGCCCGGCACAGCTGCGCGGTGTGCTCCAGCTGGCTCTGCGAGCCCAGCGGGTAGGGCACGCCGGCCACGTCGCCGGCGACGTCGACGAGCACCAGGTCCGCGCCCTCGGCGGCGAACCGGACCGCGCAGGAGCGGCCCAGGCCGCGTGCGGCGCCTGTGACGACGGCAGTGCGGCCGGTGAGGCGGGCGGTGGCGGTGGCCGCGGTCATGAGGCCGGGACCGTGGCGATCGCGTCGATCAGCGGCAGCGGCGACTCGGTGAGGTACATGTGTCCGCCGGCCGGCTCCACCAGGCGGAAGGTCCCGGTGGTGGCCTGCCGCCACTCCTCGGCCTCCGCACGGGTGACCAGGGCGTCCTCGGTTGCGCGCAGCGAGGTGATCGGGGTGCGCAGCGGCTCGTCGGAGGCGGGCCGGTAGCTCTCGTGCATCTCGACGTCGGCTCGCAGGATCGGCAGCAGCAGCTCACGCATGTCGGGGTCGGCCAGCGCGTCGTGTTCGTACCCGGCGAACTCCTGAACCCGGGCCAGGAAGGCCTCGTCGTCCAGGCCCGTCGCGCGCCGGGCGCGACCCGTCCAGGGGCCGGGGGAACCGCTCACGTACAGGTGGGTGAGCTCCACCGCCGGGTCCCGCTCCAGGCGCCGCGCGATCTCGAAGGCGAGGACGGCGCCCAGACTGTGCCCGAAGAGCGCCGTGGGCCGGCCCTCGGCGAGCTCGGCCAGGCGCGGAGCGAGGGCGTCGGCCGCAGCGATCGCGTCACGGAACGGCTCGTCGAGGAAGAGCTCCTCGCGGCCGGGCAGCTGGACCGGGACCACGCGTGGTGCGTCCGCGGGCAGGTCTTTCCAGGCGCGGTAGAAACCTGCGCCGCCCCCCGCGAACGGAAGGCACATCAGGGAGTGGGTCATCAGCGGCATCGCTTTCTGGGAAGCTGCGTGGGAGCCACGCTGTCATCGGGCCCGGACATGGACAACGGGCGTTGCAGATTGCTGCCAACGCCCGTTGCCCGGCCGCCCGGCGGGGGACGTCAGGCGGCGTCCATGGCGACGGCCAGCGACTTCGGCCGCATGTCGGTCCAGGACTCGTTGATGTAGTCCAGGGACGCCTGGCGGGTGTCCTCGCCGTGCGCCACGGTCCAGCCGGCCGGGACCTCGGCGAAGGCGGGCCAGAGGGAGTGCTGGTTCTCCTCGTTGACGAGGACCAGGTAGCGTGCGTCGTCGTTCTCGAACGGGTTCGTGGCCATGGCTGTTCTTCCTTCGGTGTGTGTACGGGGGAACGGAGGGGTCAGGCGGCGCGGGCGTTCAGCTGCTCGACGAAGGCGGACAGCCGGTCGACGCCCCAGAACTTGTCGAATCCGCTGATGAAGAAGGGGACGCCGAAGACCCCGTCGCGGTGCAGGGAGTTCAGCGCCTTCAGCCCGAGGTCGCGGATCTCCGGATCCGCGTGGGCCGTGGCGAGGACCTCGGGGTCCAGGCCCAGGGTCTCGCCGATCTTGCGCATGATGCCGGGGTCGGAGATGTCCTCGCCGAGCTCCCAGCGGGCCCGGTAGGTCTCGGCGATGAACTCCGGTCCCGCGCCGAGCCGCTCGGCAGCCAGGTACGCCAGGTGGGACACCTCCCAGCGGGGAGCCGGATCCACCGGCCACACCATGTCCAGGCCACGGGCCCGGGCCAGGCGCCGGACGTCCTGGAGGATGTAGAGGTGCTTCTCCTTGGACATGGGGACGTACGGCAGCTTGATGTTGCTGCGCTCCAGTTCGTCCACGGCCGGCTCGTCCGGCTCCCAGAACGGCAGCCAGTCGATCGCCGCGGCCACGTCCGCGTGGTGGTCCACCAGGTCCCGGTAGGCCATCCAGGAGTATGGGCTGCGGAAGGAGAAGTACCAGCGCGGTCCGCGTCGTGCCATGGCCGCCTCCAGCGGTTCGTGTGCGGGATGCTTCGGGTGGTCCGGGTCCGGACGGACCGGACGGGTCAGATGGTGATGCCGCCGTCGATCTGCAGGACGGCGGCGGTGATGTACGCGGCCTTGTCGGAGACCAGGTACGCCACCAGGTCGGCGACCTCCTCGGCGGTGCCCATACGGCGCAGCGGGATCGAGGAGAGCGCTTCCTTGCGGGCCTTGTCGTTCATCTCGGCGACCATGTCGGTCTCGATGAAGCCCGGGGCGACCGCGTTGACGCGGATGCCGGCGCGGCCGGTCTCCTTGGCCAGGGCGCGGGAGAAGCCGATGATCCCCGCCTTGGAGGCGGAGTAGTTGGTCTGGGTGCCGTGGCCGTAGACCCCGGCGACGGAGGAGATGTTGACGATCGCACCGGCGCGGCGCTTCATCATCCCGAAGACCACCGCGCGGCAGACGTGGTAGACGCCGTCCAGGTTGGTGTCCAGGACCTGCCGCCACTGCTCGTCCTCCATGAGGACCAGCGGGTTGTCGCGGGTGATGCCGGCGGCGGTGACCGCCGCGTCGATTCCGCCCAGCCGGTCCTCCGTGGCCTCGATCCAGGCGCGTACTGCGGCGCCGTCGGCGACGTCGACGCGGGTGCCGACGACCTGGACGCCGTACTCCTGGCCGGTCTTCTCCAGGCTGCGGGCGGCGGCGTCGTCCGAGCGGTAGCAGAAGGCGACGTCGAAGCCGTCGCGGGCCAGCGCGCGGACCGTGGCCCGGCCGATGCCGCGCGAGCCGCCGGTGACCAGGGCCACCCGGCTGGTGGTGTCCGACATGTTGCGTGCTCTCTCTCTTCTCAGGCGCTCGCCGGGCGCAGGGCCGCGGCGGGGCGGAAGGCCATGACGATGCGGCCCACGGTCATGACCGTCTCGCCGGCCGAGCGGGTCTCGCCCTCGAACAGCAGGGTGTCGTCGACCTTGCGGTCGAGGCGCACCCGGTGCTCCAGGACCTCTCCGGGCAGCACCGGCCGGTGGAACTCGACGCCGGTCATGCCGCCGAAGAGCATCACCTGCCCGTCGAGGACGTCCGGATTGGGGTCGTCCCAGGTGGCGAGGACGCCGGCGGACTGGCACCAGGACTCCACGAGCAGCGTCGCCGGGTACGCGAAGTCCTCGTCGGGGGTGTCCGCGCCGAACCGCTCGTACCAGGGCTCGTTGCAGGTGACCGCCTTGAGCGCGGTCAGCCGCTCGCCGGGGACGACGTCGACGACGCGGTCCACCAGCAGCATCGGGAAGCGGTGGGGCAGCCGGGCCCTGATGTCGCGCTGGCCGGTCATGCCGCCGCCTCCCTGTCTGCCGCGGGCAGGGCGTAGCGCAGCCGGACGCCGGCGGCGGGGCCGCGCCCGGTGGTGAGCTTGGCCCGGCACTGCCAGTCGCCGGCCGGGGTCCGCTTCCACTCCATGGCGATGTCCACCCGGTCGCCGGGGAAGACGGGCCCGGTGAAGCGGGTGGACTCCACGGCGGTGAGCGATGCGCCCTTGGCGCCGGCGGGCAGGGTGGCCTGGGCGCCCTGGCGGGCGCACTCCACCAGGCAGACCCCGGGGAAGATCGGGAAGCCCGGGTAGTGGCCGGGCAGCACGGTCTCGGTGTCGGCCACCGTGAAGCGGGCCGCGACGCTCGGGCCGCCTTCGGCGGGCAGTACTTCGACCGCGCTGCGAAGTGGGCTCGCGGCGGGCATCAGGCGGCCTGCGCGGCGTCGAGCCTGCCCAGCAGGACGTCGTAGGCGCTCTGCAGGGTGGTGATCTGCTTGAGGTCGGACTCCGGCAGCTTGACGGCGTACTTCTTCTCCAGCACGACGACGATCTCCAGCGCCATCAGCGAGTCGACCTCCAGGTCGTCCACGAAGCGCACGTGGTCGGTCACCTCGGCGACGTCGACGTCCAGCACCTGCGCCACGAGGGCGCGCAGTTCTTCCTTCTCCAGCACGGGTTCGGGTCCTTTCGGGAGGGCGGGCTCAGCGCAGGCCGAGCAGGGCGCAGCCGACGGTGCCGGTGCGGTCAACGGAGGTGATGACGCCGACCCGGCCGGCCGTTTCGGCGGGCCGGTCCTCGGCGTACGACAGCAGGGCGGCGGCCTGGAAGGCGGCAGCGGCGGCGCCTGTGTCGCCGATCAGGCCGCTCGGCGTCAGGTCGGCGGGTCCGGCCGCCCCGAACACCTCCCGTACCGCGTCGGCTTCGCCGCGGCCCTCGCGGCCCGGGGCCCCGGACCGGGCGACGGCGGCGACCTGGCCGGGTCCGACGCCGGCCCGGCGCAGCGCCGAGCGCAGGCAGGAGACGAGGGCGGGGCGGGCGTCGCCGTCGAGGACGACGCCGAGTTCCACGGCGAGCAGTTCGGCGAGCACGGGCTGGCCGGGGTCCTCGGGAGTGTGCGGTTCGACGAGCAGCATGGCGCAGCCCTCGCCGAGCGCAGGGGCGTCCTCGGTGCCCGGGTCCGCGCTGTGGTGCTCCAGCCAGGCGCGGGCCTGGGAGAACTCCTCGGCGGCGCCGCACAGGACGGTTCGGGCCCGGCCCGCACCGAGCAGCCGGCGCGAGTAGTTGAGGGCGTGCAGGCCGGCGGTGCGGCCGCCCGCGATGGTGGCGTTGGGTCCCTTGAGCTGGTACCAGATGGCGCTCTGGCCTGCCGCGCAGTTCATGACGGTGTTGGGGAACCGCGCCGGGTCGACGAAGAAGGGCTGCTCGCCGGTGAGGGAGTCGCGGGTGAAGTCCATCATGGACTGGGCGCTGCCCGTGGTGGTGCCGAGCGCGAACGCCGCGCCCTCGCCGGTGCCGACGGCGCGGTTGCGCTCGGCGTCGTCCAGGAGGGATCCGACGGCGGTGACGGCGAGGCCGGTGACCCGGTCCATCGAGCGGGTGCCCTTCTTGCCGAGCACCTCCCGGATGCTGAACGCGGGCACGACACAGCCCACGCCGTCCGGGACGGTGCCGTGCTCGGGGCCGAGTTCGGTGACGGTGGCCCGCCGTTCCCGCAGTCCCTCGGTGAACGCGGCCCTGCCGATGCCGTACGGCGACACGGCCGACCAAGCGGTGATCACCGGGCGTCCGGCGCCCGTGGTGAGGGTGGTCATGACCGTCACCTGTTCCTTTCCGTTGTCGGGTGTACGTGACGAATGCGGCGCACCGGCGCCGGGTTCAGAGGAAGAGGACCATCCGGTAGTCGGCCCACCGCTCGGCCGTCTCTCCCTGACGGGTGAGTCCGATGCCGTCGATCAGCGGGTGGGCCGAGCCGAGGGCCTCGATGTCGGGTTCCTCCACCCAGACGCGGACGCCCGCGCCGAGCAGGGTGCGCAGCCCCTTGCGGGGGTCGCTGAGGGTCTCCACCGTGCGGTTCCCGATGCGCAGGGCGGGCACGGGGCCCGCGTCCACGGCGTAGGACACGGCCGAGCCGCGCAGCAGGATGTCGAGGCCGCCGAGCTGCCGGTGCAGTTCGGTGGCCAGGTAGAGCTCGTCGAAGAACTGCTTCTCGAGCGCGCCGCGGTAGCCGCGCTCCACGATGGCCAGCACCCGGTCCTCCATCAGAGCACCCCCAGGTGCAGGGTCTTGTCCGCGGCCGCGACGTTGGCGGCGTATCCGGCCGGCGGCCGGAGCACCACCTGGGGCAGGTGCTCCGCCGCCCCCCGGTCGTCGCTGCAGAACCGGCATCCGTACCAGTACAGGCGGCCCGGATAGGCGTCGAGCAGTTCCTCGGCCAGGGCGGCGGTGGAGGGGTAGTCCCGGTTCCACTCGGCCAGGTTGCGCGGCTTGTCGGGGCCGAGGGCGCGCTGGGTGAGCAAGGTGGCGTAGCCGCACGTCCACACCTGTACGGTGGCGCCGCGCTCCAGAAGGGCCTGGGTCAGCCGCAGGGCCGTGGTGACCTGGTCCGACGCGTGGGGGGCACCCATCAGGGTGATGAGCACGTCGGTGTGCGGAAGCTCCCTGGCCATCTAGTGCCACACCACCCGGACGGCCGGATCGAGGATCCAGCCCGCCACCACGTCCATGCCGACGACCGACAGTTCGGGGCGCAGCTCCGCCGTGCCGAGGCCGTGCTGGTCCAACGAGAAACTGTCCGCGGCGAGGACCCCGCCCTCCTTCTGGAAGCGGTCCAGGTCGCTGTCACTGCCGGGGACGGCCAGCACGACCCCGTCCTGGACCAGGAAGAGGAGCGCCGACTGCCCGGTGAGCACCTGCGTGACGGCGTCGCGCCGGAAACCGGCGTCCCGCGTCACGCGGCCCTGGCTCTCGATGAGCAGCAACCTGGGGGTGCCGCTCTCCCAGTTCTCGCTCACGCCCGCGGCGCTCCGCTGATCGCGTCGACGACGCGCTGGTCGAAGTTGACCAGGCTCCAGTCGCGGCGGTTCTCGATGACGGCGTAACCGTGCACGATGCGGCCGGTGGCGGTCTTGACGAGCTTGCCGTCACGCAGCACGTAGAAGTCCATGCGCGAGGTGTAGGTGAAGTCCTTGAAGACCTCCTCGACGGTGTAGACCGTGTAGAGGTCCTCCTCCATCAGCGCCTCGTCGAGGATGCGGATGTCGGAGCGGGGCACGACCGGGATCCAGCGGCGGTCGTCGAGCAGGGTCTTGATGGAGATGCCGCGGTCGGCGACGAAGCGGTCCTTGCCCTCCTCCATCAGGCGCAGGTAGCCCGACATCTGGATGCGCTCGGTGAAGTGGCAGTACGGGTACGGGATGTTCCACTTCCAGGCGTACGCGTTCTGCCCGGCGGTCAGCGAGGCGAGGATCTCCTCCTCGGCCGGGGCGGCGCTGCCCGGCTCGCGCTCCAGGTCGTCACCGAGGGTGGCGACCGCGAAGCGGGCGAGCTGCGCCGGGACCTCGCCGGCGGCCTCCAGGTAGGTGTCGACGCGCAACGAGACACGGACCTTGGAGGTGACGGCCTTGAGGGTCTCGCCGGCTCGCTCGAACCGGATGGTGACCTTGAAGCCGATGGTCCCGTCCTCGTCCTTCGTCCAGGGCGCGACCTCCGCCTCGGCGACGTCGTCCATGTGGAAGGCGTGCAGGATGCGGGAGTCGATGGAGACCAGGTCCAGGCCCAGGCCGTGCTCCTCGTACAGGGCGCGGGCGGGCAGCCCGGCCTGCCGGAAGTGGTCCAGGACGGCTTCCTCGACGAGGTAGTTGACGTGCTTGAAGCCGATCCAGGTGCAGATGTTGGACCCCTCGTAGCGGGGGCGCACCGAGGTGGTGGTGGCGGTGGTCAGCAGCGCCTTGACGGCGGTGTCCGTGACGAGGGTCATCGCTGGAGCTCCAGGGCGTTGGGAAGGGCACTCCCGCGCTGCGGGGCGGGGGCCAGGGTCGTGTGGACGAAGCCGCTCACCACGGCGGCGAAGGCGCCGGCCGCGTCGAGCATCGGGAAGTGCCCGCTGCCGGGCAGGACGTGCGACACCGCGTCGGGGAGGGCCTCGGCGAGCGCCACGCCCTCCTCCGGGCGGGCGGCGAAGTCGTTCTCGCCGCCGACCACCAGGGTGGGGACGGTGATCCGGCCCGTATCCAGGGTGGGCGTGCGCAGGTAGAGGTCGAAGAACCGGAACCAGCCGTACGGGCCGACCCGGTCGCGGACCCGTTCGCCCATGGCCTGCTGGATGTCGGCCGGAACCCGGCCGCCCGAGTGGGCGCGGATCCCTTCCTCCATGATCAGGTGGAAGTCGTTGAGGTAGTAGCTGATGGTGTTCCAGTCGAACTGGTCGGCCCGGCCCCGGTAGAAGGGCGACACCAGGACCAGGGCCCGGATGCCGAACTGGCGCAGGGCGTCGGCACCGCCGCGCATCTTCTGGTCGAGCAGGTCGAGCAGCACGTTGGCCGCCATGGAGTGGGCGACCACCACCTCGGCCCCGCCCGGCACCGCCTCCAGTGCCTTGGCGAGCCAGCCCCGCAGGTTGGGCTGCTCGTCCCACTCGGCGATGGTTTCGGTGCGCCACGGCAGCCGCGCGGTCCACAGCTGGTAGGTCTGCGGCAGCTCCGGGAGCGTGCGCTCCCAGACGGTGTCGTTGGCGGCGAGACCGTGCAGCAGCAGGACGCGCGGACCCGTGCCGTCGGTGCGCCGTTCGACGGCGACCGGACGCAGGTCGATGTGGGTGTTCATGAGGGTTCCTCCCGGCCGCTCACGCCGCTTCGGGCGCGAACAGCACCAGATCGGCGCGGGCGTCGTCGGTGGAGGTCCCGGTCACGGCCTGTACGGGTCCCCGCTCGCCTGCGTCGAAGCAGCCGACGGCGGCGGCGACCTGGAGCAGACCGGACGCCCCGGAGGCCGCCCCGAAGTGCGCGGGCAGCGCCCAGCGGCGCCCGCGCGGGCCGGGCTCGCCCGCGCCCCGGTGGTAGGGGCCGAGCACGGCCCGTACGGTCGCGGCGCGCTCGGCGGCCGCGGCCCGGGACTCGAGCACGAGGGCCGCGCCGCCGTCGACCGCGCGGCCGCCACCGAGCAGGCGGCGCACGACCTCGTTGTCGGGCTCGACGCCGAGCACCAGGACCCGCTCGGCCCGGCCTGCCGTGATGACGGTGGCCGCCCAGTGGACGGCGTCCAGGCCCGAGGTCTCGCCGTTGCAGACCATCAGGTTGGGGCCGCGCAGCCCGTAGCGGATTGCTGCCGAGGAGGCGATGACGTTGCTGGAGGCGTTGGGCAGGTCCATCGGGCTGGTGGCCGTGACGGTCTCCTCCCGGATGGTGTCCAGGGCCCGGGCGACGGTGTCCAGGTTGCCGAAGTTGGAGCTGGCGACCACGCCGACGCTCGCGGCGGGCACCGTGAGCCCGTCCTTCTCCTCGCCCAGCAGGCCGGCGTCGCGCAGCGCGGCGGCGGTCAGTGCGTAGCCGAGCTGGGTGGCCCGGTCCTTGTAGCGCAGGCCCTTCTTCCCGACATGGGCGGCCGGGTCGACGGGGGCGCCGCCCTCGGCCGGTCCGTCGGCCAGGGCCCGCGCGCTGTCGGTACCGGGCAGCAGTACGGCGGCTCCGGTGACGACCACGGTGGTGTCGGTGCGTGCGGTCTGTGTCGTCATCGGGATCCCTCCACCATGGCCACGGCGTTGATGCCGCCGAATCCGAAGGCGTTGAGCTGCGCCACCCTCAGCGGCCGGCCGGTGGCCGCCTGCCGCGTGACGAAGCGGAACGGCGCGGCCTCCTCGACCGGTTCGTCCAGGCCCACGGTCGGCGGCACCCGCCCTTCGTTCAGGGCCTGTACGCCCATGATCAGGTTGATCAGGCCGGACGCACCGGAGGTGTGCCCGGTCATGGACTTCACGGCCGTCATCAGCGGGCCGGAGGCGTCCTCGCCGAGCACGTCGGCCAGCGCGGTGGCCTCCGCCTCGTCGTTGAGCAGGGTGCCGGTGCCGTGCAGCATCACCAGGTCGATGTCGGACGGCTTGACGCCGGCCATCCGGTGGGCGGCGCGCATGGCCTCGGCTATGCCCTGCGGGGAGGGCGCGGTGACGTGGTAGGCGTCGCAGTTGACGGCGACGCCGCGCAGCCGGCCGTGGACCTGGGGCGCGCCGGCGTCGGTGCGGCGCAGCACGATCGCGGCCGCGCCGTCGCCCATCAGGACGCCCGTACGGTTGCGGTCGAAGGGCCGCACCCGGTCGGGCGGCGTCGGGTGGACGCGCTCCAGCAGCCCGTACATCGACTCGGTCAGCACGTCGACGCCGGCGACGATGACGGTGTCGGGCGCGTCCTCGCCCTCCTGGCTCAGCAGGTCGGAGCCGAGGGCGAGCGCGTACAGCGAGGCCGAGCAGGCGTTGGAGAAGGTGTGCGTGACATCGGCGTTGAAGCGCTCGCGCAGGCCCGTGCCGAAGTGCAGCCCGGAGTCGGCGAACGGGGAGCCGTCGCGCCACCACAGCTCGAAGGAGCGCAGTTCGCGCAGGCCGGTGCCGACCAGGATGGGGATTCCGCTGAGGTCCTCGCCGAGTCCGGCGTCGGCGGCGGCCTGGGCGATCGCCTCGTGCAGCAGGCGGCCGGCGCGGGCGGGGACGTCCTCGCCTACGGCTGGTCGGTCGTCGACCTCGTAGGCGTGCTGGGCCCGGAAGCGGGTGCGGTCGAAGCCGCGCAGCTCGGCGCGTCCGCTGACGCCCCGGCACAGGTTCTCGAAGAGTTCACCGACACCGGAGCCGGTGGCGGCGACGACGCCCATCCCGATGATGGGACGGCTCATCATGACGCCTCCTTGATCGCGTCGTACCGGCCGAGCAGGACCGCCGCGTTGTTGCCTCCGAAGGCGAGACCGTTGTTCTGAACGATCCGCAGGTCGGCCTCGACGGCCCGGTTCGGCACGCAGTCGACATCGCACTCGGGGTCGGTGGTGACATGGTTGATGGTGGGGGGGATGAAGCGGTTCTGGATGGCCAGGGCGCAGCCGATCGCGCCGAGGGCGCTGGCGGCGCCCATGCTGTGGCCGAGCATCGACTTCATGGAGACGGTGCGGGGGGGCGTGTCTCCGAAGACCTGGCGGATGGCGCCCGCCTCGGTGATGTCGTTGGCTTTGGTGCCCGTGCCGTGCGCCGAGATGAGGTCCACCTCGTGCGGTTTCACGCCTGCGTTGTCCAGGGCGAGCCGCATCAGCTCGGCGACGCTGTCGCGGTCGGGTGCGACCTGGTGGTGGGCGTCGCAGTTGAGCCCGTAGCCGAGGACCTCGGCGTAGATGGTGGCGCCGCGTTCCAGGGCGGAGTCCAGGCGCTCCAGGACCAGTACGCCCGCGCCCTCGCCGGTGAGGATGCCCTTGCGGTCGATGTCGAAGGGCTGGCAGCGGTCCGGGGCGATGGTGCCCAGCCGGTAGAAGCCCGTGAAGGTCTTGCGGCACATCGCGTCCGCGCCACCGCAGAAGGCGAATTCCGCCTCGCCCGAGCTGACGGCGTCGAAACCGTAGCCGATGGCGTAGTTGCCCGCCGAGCAGGCGGTCGGGATGGTGAGCGCCTCCACGTCGGTCAGGCCCAGTTCCTGGGCGATGGCGACCGACAGCCGCCCGGCCGGCACGCGCCGGGCGGCCGTGGGGTCGAAGGTGCCCACCCCGTCGGCGAGCTCCCCCGCGACCAGCTGGTCGAGGTCGTAGCTCTCGCCGTCGGTGGTACCGATGGAGATCAGCCCGCGCCGGGTGCGCAGCTGCGTCAGATCGAGTCCCGAGTCCTCCAGGGCCATCCGGGCGGCCGCCGCCGAGAACTGCGCGGCCCTGCCGAGCTGTTCCACGTCCAGCGTGCTGATCCAGTCCCGCGGGTCGAAATCCGTGATCTCGCACCCGTTCGCGTGGGCGAAGCCCTCCGTGTCGAATACGGAGATGGGCCGTGCACCGCTGCGGCCTTCGCGAAGTCCCTGGAGGAACTCCTTCGCGCCGAGTCCGATGCTGGACACCACTCCCAGTCCGGTGAGAACCACCCGGTGCCGCTCCGGCCGGATCCGGCCGGTGCCGCGCTCTGCCGCCGTCATGGCAACCTCCCCAACCGCCGCAGCGGGATCGACTACCAGTTGGCCGGCTCCGACACGACCTCGTAGACGCCCTTGAGGTTCACCATCCGGGGCAGCTCGCTCTGGTTGATGACGATGCCGAACTCCTTCTCCAGGGCGGCCAGGATCTCGATGGCGCGGAGCGAGTCGGCGTCGTGGTCCTCCTTGAAAAGGCTGACCTCGGTGACCTCGTCCTCCTCGATCTCGAGAATGTCGCAGACGATTTCCTTGATGGTTTCGAGACGCTCGTCGCGCGTAGCAGTCGTCACGCTTTTTCCCCTTCTCGGATGTGCCGCCGCATTCGCGCGGCACGGTTACTCGCACTGGAATGGTGCGGTCGCGGGTTCTTTTCTCACAACGACGGATGCAACAACCTGCCACCGCCGCCGCGGAATTCAGGATCCGGCGTATTCCGCCGGGTGGAGTTGCCCCGGGACCCGCGGCAACGCCTCGGCGAGGGAGGCGGCCGCGTCCACCGCGGCGACGCCCAGCAGCCGGTCGGGACTCGTGGGCATGCGCGCCGCCCGGCCGGTCAGCACCAGGGCCGCGGCCGGCGGCCCGGCCCCGGTGCGGACGGGCACGGCGTAGGAGATGGCGCCGGGCGCCATGGGGTCGGGGCCGTACGCCCAGCCCCGGCGGCGTACGGCGGACAGCTGCGCGGCGGAGAAGCGGGCGCGCAGCAGCGCCTTGTACAGCTCGTCGGGTTCCTCCCAGGCGTACAGCACCTGCGCGGCGGGTCCGGCGGAGGCCGGGCGGGCCGCGCCGACGGCCGCGTCGGCCGCCACCACACCGTCCACGGAGGAGGCGATGCAGACCTGCAGGCCACCGCGCCGGCGGTAGAGCCGGGCGTCCAGTCCGGTTTCGGCGCGCAGCTCGGCCAGCACCGGGCCGGCGGCCGCGGCGAGGCGGTCGTGGCGGGCCTCGACGGCGAGCAGGCCGAGCCGCGGGCCGAGCACGAAGCGGCCTTGGAGATCGCGGGTGAGCAGGCCGAGCCGGTCCATGGCGATCGCGATCCGGTAGGCGGTGGGGCGCGAGAAACCGCTGTGCGCGACCAGCTCGCCCAGGGTGGCCGGTCCCCTCTCCACGATCTCCAACAGGACGGACGCCTTGTCGAGCACGCCCACCCCGCACATCGGCCGTGGGCTCACCGCGGTGCTCACCGCTGCGCCACCAGCCGTGCGCGGATGTCTGCGATGAGCGCGGCCCGCTGGTCCACCAGGTAGAAGTGGCCGCCGGGCAGCACCTTGAGCTCGAATCCGCGCGGGGCGAGTCCGGACCACGCGGCGACCTCGTGGGGCGCAACGTCCGGGTCGCCGTCGCCGACGTAGCCGACGACCGGGCAGGGCAGGGCGGTGCCGGGCCGCGCGGTGTAGCGGGCGACGGCGCAGAAGTCGCCTCGGATCGCGGGCAGCACCAGCTCGCGCAGGGCGGGGTCGTCGAGGAGAACGGAGTCGGTGCCGCCCATCCGCTTGATCTCGGCGACGAGCTCCTCGTCGGTGCCGAAGGCGGCGGTGCGCGGGGTGAGCAGGTGCGGAGCCCTGCGGCAGGAGACCATGAGCAGGGCGGGCACGGTCCCGTACCGCGCCGCGAGGCGCAGTGTGATCTCGTACCCGAGGGTGGCGCCCATGCTGTGGCCGAAGATCGCCAGCGGGGCGTCCAGGTAGGGCGGGAGTTCGTCGGCGATGGCGGCGGCGAGCTGCTCCAGCTCGGTCCAGGGTTCCTCGGCGATGCGCTCCTGACGGCCCGGGTAGCGTACGGCGAGCACCTCGACGTCGTCGCCGAAGGCGTGCCCCCAGTCGTGGAAGAAGCTGGCGGAGCCGCCGGCGTGCGGCAGGCAGAGCAGCCGCATCCGGGGCGGGGCCCCGGTGGCGAATCTGCGCAGCCATCTGCTCTCGGTGCCAAGTGGCATGGTGCGTGGTCTCCTTGTGAGCGTGGCGTGGGGTGCGGTGGTCAGGCCGCGGCGGCCGGGTGGTCCAGGGACACCACCTCGGTGCCGGGGGCGATCCGGCGGACCAGCCCGGCCAGGGTGCGTCCGGGGCCGAGCTCGACCAGGCGGCGGCAGCCCAGCGGGCCGATGAGGGTGCGCACGCTGGGTTCCCACAGCACCGGCGAGGTGAGCTGACGGGTGGCGAGGCCGGGCCAGTCGGCCCCGCCGCTGTACGCCTCGGCGTCGGCGTTGGCCACGACCGGCAGGTGCGCGGGGGCGAACGGGGTGTGCTCCAGGGCGGTCCGCAGGCTGTCGGCCGCCGAGGCCATGTAGGGACTGTGGAAGGCGCCGCCCACCGCGAGGCGGATCATCTTGGCGCCGATCGACGGCGCTTCGGCCTCGATCCGGTCGATGCCCTCGGCGGATCCGGAGACCACCGTCTGGCCGGGGGCGTTGACGTTGGCGACCCATACGTCAGGGCCGTCGGCGCGGACCCGGCCGGCGAGTGCGGCGACCTCCTCGAGCGGGGCGGCGACCAGGACGCCCATGGTGCCCGGCCGCTCTTCGGCGGCCTGTCGCATGGCCCGGCCGCGGACGGCGACGAGCGCGGCCGCCGCGCCGAGGGTCAGCGCGCCGGCGGCGGTCAGGGCGGCGTACTCCCCCAGGCTGTGTCCGGCGCAGGCGGCCACCGGGCCGCCGAGCGCGTCCCGGCGGACCGCCTCGGCGTGGGCGAGGACGGCGACGGTGAACACGGCGAGCTGGGCCAGGTCGGTGCGCCGCAGTTCTGCGTCGGAAGTGTGCAGCAGCAGGCTCGGGAGGTCTTCCCCGGTGACGTCGGATATCTCCTCGGTGATTTTCCACGACGGGGTGTGCCGCCAGGGTTCGCCCATTCCCTCCCGCTGCGTTCCCTGTCCTGGAAACACCAGACCGGTCTGCATCTGATCCATGGAGTCGCCTTCCGCACCGAATTCACCGGGGGCCCGGGGATCCGCCGTCGCACTTTTCTCGCGACGTACGGATCCCCGCGCGCCGGCGGCATGCAGGTCGGGGGTGTCTCCATGCCACCGGGAAGGAGTTCGAGAGCTCGCCGGAGCCCGAACCCCTTTCCTGGCGCCATACAACGGGGGGCGCCCTGCGGGCGGCAACAGGGCTTTCAGGAAGCTGCCAGCGGACCTCGCGCGGGCAGCGGTACGACAGGGTGACGGGACGGCAGGTGGCAGTACGGCACCTGGCAGTACAGCACGTCGTGGTACTACGGCAGGTGGTGGTACGGCAGGTGGTACGACGCCGGCCGCGGTCAGACCCGGGGGCCCGTGGCGGTCAGGCCCGGGGTCCGGCGCCGGACGCCCCCGCCGCCGGCAGGAGTCCGAGCTCGGCGGCCCGTACTCCCGCCTGGAAGCGGGACTGAGCGCCGAGCAGCGCCATGATCTCCGCGACATGGCGCCGGTAGGTGCGCACCGAGACGGTGAGTTCCCGGGCGGCCACCTCGTCGGTGACGCCCGCCCGCAGCGCGCCCAGGATCTGCCGGGCCAGCGCGGCCCGGTCTCGGTCGCCGAAGACGATCCGCTCTCCGGCCGGCACGGCGTTGCGCCAGATGCTGTCGTAGAGGGTGCCGAGGGTGTGCAGGACCTCGGGCGCCCGGATCACCGACGCCCGCACGCCGGCCGCCGACTCCGCCATCACCAGGGCGGCGGTGCCGTCGACCAGCAGTGCCTGGAGCGGCGGGACCCGGGCCACCCGGATCGCCACCGGCCGCTCGAGCGCGAGCTGTTCACGTACGAAGTCCTCGTCGATCATGGCCGGGCTGGTCAGCAGCCGGACCGACACCCCCTCGGCCGCCGTGTAGATCAGGCGCCGTTCGGCCTGCTCCCGGCGCGGAGACGCCTCGTCCGCTCCCGGTAGCCGGGAGTCCACTATGTCGATGCTCCGCACGGCATCCCGGATGATCTTCCCCGCGGCCCGCAGGACCGGCTCGTAGCCACCGTCGACCGTGGCGATCTGCTGGGCCCGCAGACTGCGGTCCCGGTGGATCGCCACGGTCGATTCGATCAGGGCCCGTACTTCCAGGAGCGCTTGTTCCAGTTCGTCCTCAGCCCCGTTGGGCATGTCCCGTTCACCATTCCCCGTTGGTGTGCATGTTGCCCTGCGGCCGCCGCGAGCGCGGACCGCAGTCTTCCCCGTGTCGCTGCCCGGCTACTCCGTCAGCAGTCCCAGTTCCACTGCCCGCACTCCGGCCTGGAAGCGGGAAGTGGCGTTGAGTTCTCGCATGATCTCGGCGACATGGCGCCGGTAGGTGCGCAGCGACACGCTGAGCTCGCGGGAGGCGGCGTCATCGGTCTGGCCGTCGCGCAGCCGCTCCAGGATCCGGCCGGTGAGGTCGCTGCGCAGCCTGGGACTGAGCGCCAGGTGGTCGTCGAGCCTGCGGCTGCGGGACCAGGCGCCGGCGAAGAGCAGTTCGAGGGCGCGTACCGCCGCGGGGTCGTGTACCAGAGTCGCCTGGCCCGTGGCGGCGACCGCGCGTACCAGCGCCGCCGCGCCGTCGACCACCACGATGTCGCGGAGGTCGGCTCCCGACACCCGGACCTCCAGTCGTCCGCCGGCGTCCCGGGTGAGCACGGCGAGCGACTCGTCCGCGACGTCGGGCGCGCACAGCAGCCGTACCGCCAGGCCCGGTTCGAGCGTGGTCAGCGCCTTCCGGGCGATCCGGTCGAAGGTGTCGGCGCTCGTGACCGCGACGCAGACCGCGTGGCGGGCACCGCGGACGAGCTCCTCGACCGCCTCCGCGACCACGGCCACGTCCGTGTGCGGGGCCGCGGGACCCTTGGCCGGGCGCCGCCGGTTGAGGGACACGGTGGACTCGATGAGGGCCCGGGCCTGCAGCAGGGTCTGTTCCACATGCGCGGCGTGGTCCGTCGGTGGCATCTCGCCCAGTTCTTTTACCACTTCTTTCGCCCATACGACCCGATCACGGCACCGCTCACTGATTTCCCCCTTGCCTAACCATGATCCGCGCCGCCGAGCCCAAAGTTTCAACTATTTAGCCGATAAACCTCAGGCGTCATTCGAGCGGCGCACTGGCCCGACCCTAGTTCGCCGGTTCGGAACCGGTCAACAAGATCCCGGGCGGAAACATCAGACCACTCCGGCATATGTCAACCCCCCATTTATTCCCGCGCCGGGGAGGGAGTTTTCCAGCCGCGCTGGCAGCAAGCTGCCCCCGCCACCCCGGAAGGAAATCCGCCACTTCCGCTTGTGCCACCGGACGCGTCCTCGCCATCACTGTCCGTGGTGACGGTGTCCGGTTGCGGCCAACTATGCCTTGCTCAAGGCCGTCTCGAGCGGCCTTCGAGCCTACGGTGAGGCCCGTGACGACAAGCCACACGGGGACGATCGAATTCACCGAAGCGCCGCTCTTCGAATCCACCGACGCGTTGGTGTGGTGGTGGCAGGTACCGGCCGGGCGGTACCGGACGAGCGACTTGAAACTGCTTGACGACAGCGAGTTGACCCGAGTTCAAAAGATGAAATCCGAGCGGGCGCGGAGTGAGTTCATCACCTGCCGCGCAGCCGTTCGCCGAGCGCTTTCCGATGTTTTTCGGCCATCCGCGGCCGAAATATCGCTGGGCCGGACCCCCTGTCCGGGCTGCGGCAGCGAGGAGCACGGACCGCCCGCCGTGCGGCACCCGGCGACGTCCTTGCGGATCAGCATCGCGCACACCGAGGGCCTGGGCATGCTGGCCCTCTCCCCCTTCCGGGTGGGCGTCGACGTCGAGCGGGTCCGCGCACTCGACGTCGCCGAGGTCGAGGCTCCCGTCCTCACGGCGGCCGAGCGTCTGGCCGTGCGCGCGCTGCCCGAAGGGCCGTCCCGCACCGCGGCCTTCCTGCGCTGCTGGACCCGCAAGGAAGCCGTGTGCAAGGCCCTCGGGATCGGCATCACCACCGATCTGACCGCGCTGGAAAGCCACGGCTGGTCCCCTGGGCCCGCCCACACGACCACGACGGCCCTCGGCTCCCCCCGCACCTGGCGGATGGCGGACGTACCGGTTCCGGAGGGCTGGACGGCCTCGCTCGCGCTCCCTGCGGGCGCCGACCGGCCTCCGTCGGTACGCCGGCTCGGCTAGGTCCTCTTCGGCACGCCGACGGCGCTGCCACGTGAGCGGGCCGTCCCACTCACGCAGTTTTCGTCACCGGACCGCGTCCCGGCCACGGGAGCGGTCCCGTTCCCCCCACCTATTTCCCCAGCCGCACCAGGGCCCAGGCCCAGCCGCGGCACGCCCTTCGAGGCAGGAGACAGACGACCGTGAACGCCCTGCACAACCCAACCCACCCGTCCGGCCCTCCCCACACGGCCAACCTGACCGGCCTGCTGCTGGCCGCCGCCGCCCGTCACCCCGGTTCGGGCCTGCGCCACTGCACCGGCGCGGCGGACGCCGGGTTCACCGACCAGAGCCACCCCGAGCTGCTGGACCGGGCCCGCCGGATCCTGACCGGGCTGCGCGCCCGGGGCCTGCGCCCTCAGGACAGAATCGTACTGATCCTGGAACGCTCCGAGGAGTTCCTGCCCACATTCTGGGCGGCCGTACTCGGCGGCTTCATCCCGTGCCCTGTGGCGCCGCCGGGCGGCGACCCGGAGGACTGGGCAAGCCGGCTCCGCCATGTCGACGCGCTCCTCGGAGAGCCGCTGACGGTCACCGGCGCCGCCCTCGCCGGGCGCCTGCGCGAGGCCGGCCTGCGGGTGGCCGCGTTCGAGGAGCTGGACGGGGAGCCCGCCGCCGACCTGCACCACGCGGCCCCCGAGGACACCGCCCTGCTGATGCTGACCTCGGGATCGACCGGCAGTTCCAAGGCCGTGATGCTCAGTCACGGCAACCTGCTCGCCTCCATGGCCGCCAAGAACGGGCACCACCGGCTCGGCCCGGCCGACACCACGCTGAACTGGGTCTCCTTCGACCACGTGGCCGCGCTCCTGGAATGCCACCTGCTGCCGCTGTACACCGGCAGCCGGCAACTGCACGTCCCCGCCACCGTGGTGCTCGCCGATCCGCTGGAGTTCCTGCGGCTGATCTCCCGGCACGGCGTGACCATGACCTTCACGCCCAACTTCCTGCTGGGCCTGATCAACACGGCCGCCGACCGGCTCACCGCCTCCGGTGAGTCGCTCGGCCTCAGCCGGCTGCGGCACATCATCAGCGGCGGGGAGGCGGTGGTCGTCGCCACCGGGGAAACGTTTCTGGACCGCTTCGCGCCGTACGGTCTCGCCCGGGACGTGCTGTGGCCGGCGTTCGGGATGACCGAGACCTGCGCGGGCAGTGTCTACTCCCGCAAGGCCTTCCCCGAAGCCGACCGCGGCGCGGAGTTCGCGAACCTGGGCACCGCCGTCAGTGGCCTGGGCATGCGCGTCGTGGACGGGGAGGGCCGGCCGCTGCCCGAGGGTGAGGAGGGCGAGGTCCAGTTCTCCGGTCCGATGGTCACCCCCGGCTACTACGGGGACCCGGGAGCCACCGCGGCCGCCTTCACCGCCGACGGCTGGTTCCGCAGCGGCGACCTGGGCCGCATCGACGAGGGGCGCCTGAGCCTGTCCGGCAGGACCAAGGACAGTGTCATCGTCAACGGCGTCAACTACTTCAGCCACGACATCGAGGCCGCTCTCGAAGAGCTCGACGGTGTCTCCCGCTCCTACGTCGCGGCCTTCCCCACCCGGCCGGCCGGCAGCGACACCGAGCAGCTCGTCATCGCCTTCCGTCCCGATCTGCCCGACGGGGACGAGGCCGGCCTGCACCGGGTGCTCACCGCCGTCCGCAGCACCGTGGTGATGCGCTGGGGCTTCCGCCCCGCCCTGGTCCTGCCGCTGTCCGGCGAGGACTTCCCCAAGACCAGCCTCGGCAAGATCCAGCGCTCGCTCATGCGCGCCCGTCTGGAAGCGGGTGCCTACGAGGCCCCGCGGCGGGCCGTGGCCGACCTGACCCTGCGCATGCTCGGCGGCTACAGCGCGCCCGAGGGCGCCACCGAGCGGGTGATCGCGGAGATCTTCGGCGAGATGTTCGACGCCGACCCGGCCACCATCAGCGCCACGGCCAGCTTCTTCGACCTCGGCGGCACCTCGCTCGACATCCTGCGGCTGCGAGCCAAGGTGACCCAGCGGCTCGGCGTCACGGGCCTGGAGGTCATCACCGTGCTGACCGCGCCGACGGTGCGCTCGCTGGCGGCCCGGCTCGCCGCGCACACCGCGCCCGCCGCCCGCCCGTACGACCCGCTGGTGCCCATGCAGACCAGCGGCGCCAAGACCCCCCTGTTCTGCGTGCACCCCGGAGTCGGCGAGGTCCTCGTCTTCGTCAACCTCGCCCGGTACTTCACGGGCGACCGGCCGTTCTACGCCCTGCGCGCGCGCGGCTTCAACGAGGGGGAGAAGCCCTTCGTCTCCTTCGAGCAGATGGTCGACACCTACGTGGACGCCATCCGGGCCCGGCAGCCGCACGGGCCGTACGCGGTGGCCGGCTACTCGTACGGCGCCGCCGTGGCCTTCGAGATCGCCAAGGTCCTCGAGTCCCAGGGCGAGCGCGTCGACTTCGTGGGCAGCTTCAACCTGCCGCCGCACATCAAGTACCGGATGGACGAGCTGGACTTCGTGGACACCGCGGTCCATCTGGCGTTCTTCCTGGACCTGATCGACAAGAAGCAGTCCGCCGAGCTGCCGGACGCCCTGCGCCACCTGCCCCGCGAGACCCAGGTGGCCCGTCTCATCGAGCTGGCTCCCCCGGAGCGGATCGCCGAACTCGACCTGGACGAGGCGAAGTTCGGCGCCTGGGCGGAAGTGGCCAACACGCTGACCGATCTGGGGCGCGATTACGAGCCGAGCGGACAGGTGCGGTCGATGAGCGTGTTCCACGCGATACCGCTGCGCGGCACGAGGCAGGACTGGCTCGACAACGAGCTGCGCCGCTGGGACGAGCACACCGCCGGTCCCAACCGGTACCTGGAGGTACCGGGCGAGCACTACACCCTGATGGGCCCGCGCCACGTGGGGGCCTTCCAGACGATTCTGCGGCGGGAACTCGACCGGTCGCTGGCCGAGGCCGATGCGATCGCGGCACGACGGTAGGGAGAGAGCGATGACGGGGGACGACACCATGAGGGGCAAGAAGATCCTGATCACCGGCGGCACCGGGCAGGTCGCCCGGCCGGTCGCCGAGGCGCTGGCCGAGCACAACGAGGTCTGGTGCATCGGCCGGTTCGCCGCGCCGGGCGTGGAGCGCGAGCTGAACGACCGGGGAATCACCACGCGGCAGTGGGACATGGCCGATCCCTCCGAGGGAGCCCTCAAGGGCATTCCCGAGGACTTCACCCACGTGCTGCACTGCGCCGTGCACCGCGGCGAGGACGGCGACTTCAACGCCACGGCGGAGATCAACACGGTGGCCACGGGCCGCCTGATGGTCCATTCCCGCACCGCCGAGGCGTTCCTGTTCGTCTCGACGGGCGCCCTGTACGCGCGCCGGACCCTGGATCACGCGTACACCGAGGACGACCCGGTCGACGCCTCCGCCGCATGGCTGCCCGCCTACCCGATGGGCAAGCTCGCCACCGAGGGCGCGGTGCGCGCCTTCGCCCGGGTGCTGGGCCTGCCCACCACCATCGCCCGCCTGAACATCGCGTACGGGCCGGGGAGCTACGGCGGTGTCCCGATGCTCTACTTCGAGCGGATGCTGGCCGGCCATCCGATCGCCGTGCCGCTGGAGGGCCAGAACTGGTGCTCCCTCCTGCACACCGACGATCTGGTGGCGCAGGTTCCGCCGCTGTGGCGGGCCGCGTCGGTCCCGGCGACGCTGGTCAACTGGGGGGGCGACCAGTCGGTCGGCGTCAGCGACTGCGTCCGCCACATCGAGGCGCTGACGGGCGTCGAGGCCGTGCTCGTGCCGAGCGAGGTCACCCGGGAGACCTACCGGTTCGACCCCACGCTGCGCCGCCGGCTGACCGGCCCGTGCCGTGTCGACTGGCGGGACGGCATCGAGCGCACCCTGCGGGCCCTGTATCCGCAGCACATGGGTCACCGCGAAGGGACGAGGACGGCATGAAGACCGGTATCGACGACAACCTGGCCCTGGTCCGGCGCGCCTACCGCGCCTTCCACGACCGCGATGTGGCGGGCCTGCTCGACACCCTGGATCCGCAGGTGGAGTGGGTGCACCCCGACGGCATGGCCGACTACGGCCTCGGCGGCACCAAGCACGGCCACGCGGGCGTGCGGGAGTTCCTGTCGCGGGTGCCGTCCGTCCTGGGCGGGATGCGCCTGGAGCCGCAGGAGTTCGTGGCGGCCGACGACCGGATCGTGGTCTTCGGCGTCCGACAGGTGACCTCGGTCCGCGGTACGACGCGGTCCCTGCCCTTCATCCACTCCTGGACCCTGCGGGACGGGATCGCCGTACGGATGGAGGACGTCTTCGACACGGTGGTCTTCCAGCAGCTGATCGAGAGCTGAGCCGGTCGGGCCCCCGGCCGGGGGCCCGACCGGCTCAGGCGTGGCACTGCGGGCGGCGGCCGTGGTAGACGGCCATCTCCTCGAAGAGGGCGCCGATGTCCAGCGGGGCGCCCTCGGGCAGCCCCCGCTCCTCCGCGTACCCGCGGTGCAGGTTGGGCAGCAGGCGTTCCGCGTCCAGCAGTCCGGCGTACGGGCCGAGGTCGGTGGCGCGCGCCAGTTCCATCGGGCTGGCTCCGGCCGCGGCGCCCTCCTTGGCGAGCCCCTGGACCCAGCGCAGGTACGCCTCGTTGGCGTCGAGGATCTCCGGGCCGCCGACCGGGCCGTGGCCGGGGACGAGCGTGGTGGCGCCGAGGGCGCGCAGCCGCTCCAGGGCGCGCAGGGAGCCCGCGACGGAGCCCATGACGCAGAAGGGCGTGACCCCGTTCATCGCGAGGTCGCCGGTGAACAGCACGCCCTGGTCGGGCAGCCAGACGACGGTGTCGTCGATGGAGTGCGCGGCCGGGCCGATGTGGATGAGCTCGGCGCGGATCGGGCCCACGTGGAGCGTCATGCGGTCCTGGAAGGTCAGTTCCGGCGGGGTGATCTCGATGTCGCCCCAGCAGACCTCCGGCCACAGGCCGGCCATGTGCAGCCCGGCCGTCGCGACCATGGCGCGGGTCCGCTCGTGGCCGATGGCCATGGCCTCGGGGAAGACGGAGTTGCCGTAGGTGTGGTCGCCGTGGAAGTGGGTGTTGACCACGGCGTGCGGCGGCCGCGGCGCCAGCCGCAGGGCGGCGCGGCGCAGGTTGCGGGCGCGGGCTTCGGTGGCGGCGGTGTCGATCAGGACGCTCCGGGTCCCGTCGGTGAGGATGCCCGCGTTGTTCAGGCACCAGCCGCCGTCGGGCTGTACGTACGCGTGGACGCCCTCGGCCAGCTCGGTGACAAGCACGGGATACCCCTTTCGGGTGTCAGGCGGGAAGGTGCGGGCGTACCCGGCGCGCGGTGGCGGCCACGGCGGCGCCGACCGCGAGCACGGCGCTGCCCATCAGCAGGAAGTAGACGGACAGCGGGAGCACCGCGGTCAGCCGGAAGAGCTGGCCGCCCAGCACCACGCCGACCGCCGCGAACATGCCGTTGAGGGCGAGGAACCGGCTGGTGAAGCCGGGCGGGGCGACGGCCGCGGCGAGCGCGAGTCCGGCCGGGGCGAGGACGATCTCGCCGAAGGAGTAGAGCAGGTAGACGCCGATCAGCCAGGCGGCGGAGACGGTTCCGTCCTGGGCCAGCAGGGCGGCCGCCGCCATGACGACGAAGCTCAGGCCCGCCGCGCCCAGTGCCGCGGCGAACTTCGTGGTCACCGGTCCGCGCAGCCGCGTCACGAAAGGGGCCAGCAGCAGGACGAACAGAGGGTGGACGGACTGGAACCAGCTCGCCGGCACGTCGAAGCCGAGCACGCCGCGGTCGGTGTGGCGCTCCGCGAAGAGGGCGAGCACCGAGCCGCTCTGCGCGAAGATCATCCAGAAGGCGGCGGAGGCACCCATCACCCCGGTGAACGCGGAGAGCCGCTTGCCGTCGACGGGTGTGCGGCGGCGCAGCGTGCGCAGGTAGAGGAACGGCAGGGACAGGGTGGACAGGCCGAGCAGTGCCAGCACCGCCGTCAGCGGCAGCGCGCCGGCGGCGACGGCCGTCACGGCGGCCGCGGCGACGGCGAGACCCACGGCCGCGCGCCGCAGGGCGGTACGGGCCTCCTCGCGCGAGACGGGCCGCACCGGGGACCGGCCGACGTCCTCGAAGGCGCGCAGCCCGATGCCGAACTGGGCCAGGCCCGCCGCCATGCCGAAGGCGGCCGCGGCGAATCCGAGGTGCCAGGCGACCTTCTCGGCGAGCAGTCCCGTGACGACGGGGGCGAGCAGCGCGGAGACCTGGATGCACATGTAGAAGCGGGAGAACGCCGCTTCGCGCTTCTCGGCGCCGCTGACGGCGGCGACCATCGCGGCCAGCGAGGGCTTGGCCAGGCCCGTACCGGCGACGATGAGCGCGAGTCCGGCGTAGAGCGCGGATGCGGTGGTGATGGACAGGACGGCGTGCCCGGTGGCGATGAGCGCACCGCCCAGGAGCACGGCCCGGCGGGCGCCGAGCACCCGGTCGGCCAGCCAGCCGCCGGGCAGTCCGGCCATGAAGTTCAGGGACATGTACGCGGCGAAGACCGCGGTGGCGGTCTGCGAGGCCATGCCCAGGCCGCCGTCGGCGGGGGCGGCGGTGAGGTAGAGGACCAGGATCGCGGCCATCCCGAAGAAGCTGAACCGCTCCCACAGGTCGACGCCGAGCAGCGTGACGAACGCCCGCCGCGCCCTGGGCCCGGGCGTGGCGCCGCCGGAGGTCATGGGCGGCACGTAGATCCGCTCGGCGGTCGGCGTGTCCTCGCCCAGCAGCGTGGCGCCGCTCGGGTCGTGCGAGCGGGTCGGGCTCTCCACGGCAGTCTCCTTCGGGCGGGCGGCGCTGGCCTCCCAGCCTGCGGAGCCGCACTCGGCAAAGGCTGGTGCCGCCCTGGAGACCCGGTCCAGGGCGGCCGCGTGCCGGGTCAGCCGAAGAGGTGGAGGTGCTCGTCGACCCAGTCGCGCAAGGTGAGCGGCGCGGCGCCGGTGATCTTCTCCACGGTGTCGAAGACCTCGAAGTCCCAGGCGGCCGACTGGCGCTTGAGTTCGAGCAGGCCTTCGAGTCGCGGGCCGCCCCAGCCGAGGCGGTCGTACTCCGCCCGCGCTTCGGCGGTGGTGCGCTCGACGACCTCGACGGGCTCGCCGAGGGCCTCGCCGATGATCTCGCCCTGGCGCTTCGGGGAGTAGGCCTCGGCGCCGGTGAGGGTGTACGTCCGGCCTTCGTGGCCGGAGGCGGTCAGGACCTCGGCGGCGACGGAGGCGATGTCGCGGGGGTGGATCATCGCGGAGACCGGGTCGCCTTCGGTGACGTACATCGTCTTGCTCGCGGCGATGGTCCGGGCGTGGCCGAAGAGGTAGACCATGAACGTGCCGGGGCGCAGGACGGTCCACCGGAGCCCGGATTCCCGGATGACCTGCTCACCGAGTCGGTGCCCGTTGCTGAGGGGGTCGGTGGCGCCGAAGTGCACGCCGCTGGTGGACATCTTGACGAGGTGTTCGACGCCGGCCTCGCGGGCGGCGGCGACGAGGGTGGTCTCCTGGACCGGGCCCTCGGGACCGTAGCCGGGCGGGACGACGAAGACGCGCTCGACGCCGGCGAGGGCGGCGGGCAGGGTCCCGGGCTTGTCGAAGTCGCCGGCGACGACCTCGACGCCGGCGGGGAAGTCCGCCTTCTCGGGCGAACGGGTCATGGCCCGGACCGCGATGCCCGCGGCGGCCAGCTGGACGACGAGTTCCGAGCCCACGTTGCCGGTGGCGCCAGTAACCAGAATCATGCGGTGGTGTCTCCTTGGTGCGGTGCACAGAACCGTGCGGCTCGCGGTGGAGCGAGCCGCAACGGGAGTGCGCACAGCGAAGTCGATGAAGAACGCTGCCTGCTGTGGCAGCGGAGATGGGGTGGTCGGATCCTCTGTCCGACTCCGGCCTCTTTCGGCCCTCTCAACCGTCGATCAGTCCTGCACGGACTTTCCGATCGCGGTTCTTCGTCGCTCGCTCGCCCCTCGGGACTCCCTGTGTGTCGATGACTGACGTGCGGCACGGTAACGGTGGTCCGAGGGACCGTGCAACCGTATTCGGTGCAGGCATGCAGGAGTCGGGGCGGGGGCTGTTCGTCGGCCGAGGCCGTCTGGGCTCAGGCGAACAGCTCGCCGAGCAGGTCGGGGCCGAGCGCGATGGGGGCGGGGCGGTAGGCGGGGGGCTGCGTACCCATCAGCTCGCGCACCAGGAAGTCCCAGCTGCGCTTGCGGACGTAGGCGAGGCAGTCGAGGAGCGTGTGCTCGGCTCCCGGCACGATGAGCAGCTCGAAGTCCTTGTCGGCGGCGACGAGCCGGTCGGCCAGGCGCAGCGTGTGGTCCGGGTGGACCTGGTCGTCCATTTCGCCGTGGACGAGCAGCAGCTTGCCCGCCAGCCGCTCCGCTATGTCGACGTTGGAGGTGCGGGCCCAGGCCTCGGGGTTGTCCGCGCCGTCGTAGGTCTCCACGAAGCCCGGGTTGAAGTGGCGGGCGTCGTGCGAGCCGGAGAGGGCGACGGCGGCCTTGTACACCTCGGGGAAGTCCAGCACCGCCCGCGCCGCGGCGAACCCGCCGCCGGAGTGGCCGAACGCGCCCACCCGGTCCAGGTCCATCCACGGCCGCGTCCCGGCCAGTTGCCGCAGCGCCGCGACGTGGTCGGCCAGGCAGCCCGCGTCGGCCAGGCGGCCGTAGGAGGCGTCGTGGAAGGACTTGCTCCGCCCGGGGGTGCCCCGTCCGTCAAGCGCCACCACCACGAAGCCCAGCGCCGCGATGGGTTCCGCGTCGAGGCCCATCCCGCCGGGGTCGAAGCACGGGGCGACCCGGTTGACCTGCGGGCCGGGGTAGAGGTTGTCCACCACCGGGTAGCACTGGGCGGGGTCGAACCCGCGCGGCCGGTACAGCACGCCGTAGATGTCCGTCACCCCGTCGGCCGCCTTGACGCAGAACCGTTCCGGCGCCGTCCAGCCGGTCGCGGTGAGCTTGCCGATGTCGGCGCGCTCCAGCTCGGCCGGCACCCGCCCGGTCCAGTCGCGGACGCGGGTCACCGGCGGGGTGTCGACGGTGGACGCGGAGTCGATGAAGTACTCCTGGCCGTCGGGCACGGTGACGATGTGGTCCAGGTCGTCGTCGGTGACCTTGGCGAAGCCGGAGCCGTCCAGGCCGACCCGGCACACCGTGCGCCGGTACGGATCCTCTTCGACCAGCCCGGAGGCGGTGAACCACACCACCCGCTCGGCCTCGTCGACGCGCAGGATCTGCCGCACCGCCCACTGTCCGGAGGTGACCTGCCCGAGCAGCGCGCCGGTGCGCAGGTCGTACCGGTACAGGTGGCCCCAGCCGTCGCTCTGCGAGTACCACAGCACCTCGTCTGCCAGCACCCGCACGATAGGCGGCTCGTACATCCACTGGTTGGGCTCGACACGGGTGTCCCCGCTCTCGCTGAGCACGGTGGTGACCTCGCCGGTGGCCGGGTCCAGCCGGTGCAGGGTGAGGGTGCGCAGGTCGCGGGGCCGGTCGAGGTAGTACACCGCCGAGCTGTCCGGAGCCCACCACGCCCACTTGGTCATGATCGGCGACATCTGCGGCATGAGCAGCGGCTCGGCCTGCGCGCGGACCACCGTGCCCTCGGCGACGTCCAGTACGACCAGCTCGGCCAGGGGCATGTTCTCGTCCCCGGCGTAGGCGTACCGCTGGGTGTGCACGAGGGGCGCGCCGCCGTCGGCGGGCCTGGCCTCCACGAGATGGGTCTGGCGGACGCGGCGCTCGTCGGTCCGGTGCGCCAGCACCTTCGTCGAGTCGGGCGACCAGGCCACCGCGGGAGGCAGGTGCGGCAGGCCGATCTTGCGCAGCAGGGTGGCGTTGCCCGTGCAGTCCGGGCCGGAGCCGTACTGGTGGTCGGGCGCGCCGTCGGTGGTCAGCGCCCACTCGCGGCCGTCGGACAGCGAGCGCGCCCACAGGTCGTGCCCCCGCCGGGACACCGCGGTCTTCCCGTCGGGTGACGGCACCTCCAGGGGGCTGCCCGGCGGCGTGAACTCGGCCCGCTCACAGGCGTAGTCGTCCAGGCGGCAGCGCCAGTACTCGCCGAGCGCGAAGAACTCCACGGCGTTCCCGGCCAGTTCGATGGCCATGAACGGCAGGGCCTCGGGGTCGACCTGCTGCCCGGAGGCGGCGGCCAGCGCGGCGGCGAGCAGGGCGTGGTCGAAGGCCGGCTCGCGGGTGCCCGCCGCCGGGTCGACCAGGACGAACCGCCTGCCGACGCCATTGCTCACCGCGTACCAGAAACGGGCTCCCCCGTCGATCCACTGGGGCCTGACCTTGTCGCCGATGACGAGCTCGCCGGGGCGGGCGGGCCGGCGGAGGAGTTGCTCTGCGGCCTGGTAGTCCTGAGTGGTGGTCATTCTCCGGGTCCTTCCTCGGTGGGGGTGCCGGGCATCGTGATGCCACGCGCGGCGGATGATCATGTCAATGCCGTTGCTTCGGGCGCGCAGGGGTGCTCCTTCACAGGCTGCGGGCGGTGACGTTGCCGTAGGCGGTGGTCGCGCGGATGGTCAGGCCGGCGGCGGCGCCGTCGGTGTTCCGGAGCCCGTTGTGGATCCGGCCGAAGGACGTGCCCGCGTCGAGGGAAGCGGACACTCCGCGGGCGGCACCGACCGTGATCTCCCCGTACTCGGTGCGCAGTTCGACCGTGCCGGCCACGGCCTCGGCGATGTGGAGGTCGCCCTTCTGGGTGCTGATCTCCGCAGAACCGCCCAGGCGGCCGACCTTGACGTCACCGGCGAGGAGGGCCAGGCGCGCACTCGCGGCCTCGTCGAGCCTGACCACACCCTGCGCGCCCTCGAACGTGACGTCGCCCAGCCGCCCCACACCCCGCAACTCTGCGCTGGCCGCCTTCGCCTCCACTCGGGAACCGGCGGGCAGCTGGACGGTCACCTCGACAGACCCGGAGCTGCCGAGGATCCGGTTCTTCGCCGCCGGGGCCCCGATCCGCAGGACCCCGTCGCCGTACGCGACCGTGATCTGCTCCGCCGCCTTCACATCACGGCCCTTCGAGGCATCCGCGGGCAGGACCTCGACCGCGGTGTCCGCCCGGTCGGCGGCGATGAACCGCACGCGCCCCGCGGGAATGTCGAGAACGGCGGTGATCGGGGCGGGGGTATCGAACTTCTGCATCGTGCTCTCCTCGAGCTCATCGTTTGCGATGAGCAAAAAGCTACGTTGCATTCAAAGAACCCTCAACGACCTCGTTGCACCCAATCATCATTAATGCAGGTCAAGGTCAGAAAATCGTTGCAACCGACCTCCGGATTAACGCAACGGTAATCGCCCCAGCGTTGCAATGAATTGAAGGTGAACGTCATCCTGGACGCAGTGCTCCGCCGGCCGTTCAGTTGCGGGTGCGCGCGGCGGCGGAGCAGGAAGCCGCCGTGTTCGGCGAGCCGGACATCCTCGTCAACAGCGCAGGGGTCAACCTGCGGCCGCCGGTGGGCGAGCATGCGGCCGGAGAGGGCGGCCGGCGGTCCGGCGTCGGGGTTCTCGGTCAGGCCTGGGCGGTCCTGGCTCCGGTGGCGGCTATCGCCGCGTCGGGGCCGCCCTGGGAGCGAGGGGTCTTCTCCCCCACTCGGCGTGGCTCGATGGTGCGGGGGTCGACCGCTTCGCCGGGGGCGCCTTCCTGGTACAGCCCGTCGGGCTCGGTGTCCCTGTCGTGCGGGAGCAGGAAGAAGACGCGGCGGAGCTGGAGGCCGCTGTCGGGATCTGCTTCGGCGGTCTCGTCGAGTTCGCTGTATCCGACCATGCGGCCGTCACGGGCGTAGCGGGGCTTGCCGCGGCGCCGGGCGGTCTTGTCGAGCGCCTGGCGGACGTAGTCGAGGCCATCGGGGTTCTCCAGCCACACCACGGTGCTTTCGTGGAGGAGGTCGCTCTCGTTCAGCAGCGAGCTCATGGCTGCAGCCCCTTTTCGTTGTCGGCGGCCGGGTGGGGGCCAGGGTGGGTGGGACGGGAAGGGTCCCGTGCGGGGATACCGCGTCCATCGTAGGGAGGTGCCGTACGGGTGCGTACGGTGCGTGGACTAGACATGTCCGGGCTCGGATTCGCCTTCGGCCAGGAGCGCGAGGCCGGGGTAGTACTTCTTGCCGCTCGACTTCATCATGTCGGCCGGTGAGGCGAGGGAGAGTTCTTGCCGCACCCGGGTGGCGAAGGCCCGTGCGGTTGCGGGGCGGATCCCTTCACCGGCGCTGCACCAGCTGCTGTAGGCGGCGTAGAGCAGGCCTTGTTCGACTTTGAGGTCGCCTGCGCCCCGGTCGCTGCCGCGGGCGGCCGTGGCGTCGGTGGCGCAGCATTCCGTGAGGAAGCGCCCGATGTGGTCCTCGGTCGTCGCGTAGGCCTGGGTCGCCGTGCGCACGGAGGCGGGACCGGTCAGCGGGTCGCGGGTGGCGAGGTAGTGCTGGGCTCCCTCGATGAGCCAGTGCAGGATGCCGGGGCCCTCGCTCTGGACGAGCTCCTTGGCCAGGTTGTCGATCTTGCGTGCCGCGGGTACGACCCGTTCGAAGGGGATGAGGCGGATGCGGCGCCAGAAGGCGTGCCCGCCGGACGCCACCTCGGGGCGGTGATTGCCCAGCAGCCACAGCTTGTGGGTGGGGTTGAAGCTGAAGAAGTCCTGCCTCATCCTGCGGGCCATGATGCGGTCGCCACCGGTCAGCAGCTTCACGCGGGACTCGTCGAACTTGTCATTGGGCTTGAGCTCGCTGCACACCACGATGCGCCGGCCGTGGAGCTCGGTGAGTTCCGTGGAGTGCTCGGAGAACTTGCCCTTTTCCATCAGGAAGCCGGGCGGGGCGGCCTGTGCGTAGTCGCCCAGGATCTGTGTCATGACGTCCAGGAGCACCGACTTGCCGTTCGCGCCGGTGCCGTAGAGGAAGGGCAGGACCTGCGCGCCGACGTCTCCGGTGATGGAATAGCCGAGGAGCAGGTGGAGGAACTGGATGGTCTCCAGGCCCTTGGCATCGTCCCCGAACGTGTCGTGCAGGAAGCGGTGCCAGCGCGGGGTGGCCATGGCTTCCGGCGCGACGCCCGTGGCGCGCGAGTGCATGTCGCGTTCGGGGTCCGGCTTGCGCAGAACCCCGGTGTGCAGGTCCACGACCCCGGCGGGGGTGCACAGGGCGTACGGATCGCCGTCCAGGACGTCCGGGTCGAGAGCGAGCGCGGGCGAGGCCTTCGCCTGGGCCAGCATGGCCTTGATCCCGGGGGTCGACATCGACCTCCGCCGGTGCGCGGCCAGTTCCCGGTCACTGAACAGTCCCGTCGGGTCGGTGGCGGGCATCTGTTCGGCCATGTCGCCGGCCGCCCACACCGCGGACTTCTCACCTCCGGTGCGCTTCCAGCGGTACTGGTTCCAGTGGTACCAGCCCAGGCCCTCCACGTGGCGGAACTGGTCCCCGTACATCACCGCGAAGAGCTTGGCGTTGCCGCGGTCGGAGAGCAGGCCGGGGAGCCGGCCCGCCGACCGGGTCGGCTCGTGCACCGTGGCGGCGCGCTGCTGGGCAGGCAGATTCGCCGCCCCCTTCAGGTCCTGGTGGTCCTGGAGGCCCTGGAGGTCGAGCATCTGCTGGGCGGCGGCTGTGGCGTCAAAACGCGGGCCGTCGGCGCTGCTCATGTGCGTCCTTTGAGGTGAAGCGGCCGGTTGAGACCGGCGGACAGGGCAGAGGTGATGACGGCGAGGCTGCGGTGGCTCTGGTGAGGGCGTGCGGCGTCAGCGGCCGATGTCAGGAGGTCGCGGGCCCCCGAGTCGGTCAGGTGGCCCGCGGCGACGAGCCCGCCGGCGGTGTACGCGGCACGGTTCAGCTTCTCCGTGAAGCTTGCTCCGTGCGAGGCGGCGGCACAGCCCTCCACCTCGGCCAGCAGCGGGCCCAGCAGGTGGTGGGCCGCTGTGCTGTCGGGCTTCGCCACGCGTCGCGGTGCGGGTACCGGGGGGTGCGCGGGCTGCTCCGGAACCGCGTGCCCCGTTCGTTGCAGCTCTGCCGCGAGCCACTCGGGCAGGGGAGCCGGCAGCCGGGCCGCTCCGACGGGGACGTAGGTGCCCGCCGTCGTCCGGGTGGCCGGCGCGACGATGTAGCCGCCGGTGGCGCGTACGTCGACCTGCCAGGCGAGCGCCACCTTGGGGCTCGACCCCGTCGAAGACCGGTAGCGGACGGCGGACGGCGGGGTCTGGTACCAGATGTGGAGACCGCCCGAAGGGGTCCTGACGCGCAGGGTCGTCCCGTCCTCGGCCGGGTTCTCCTGCTTCCGGTAGGCCGCGAGCAGGGCCAGGGTGTCGAAACCGGAGGCCAGACCTTCCAGGTTGACCTGTTCGTGGATCGTGATGCCGGGCAGGAGCCGCGTCCTGTCGGGGACTTCGGCACTGTGCGCGTCGACGTCAAGGACGACGAGCCCCGCGGGACCGCAGGACACTCCTACGCCGAACGCCGGCTGCGCCCCCCACCAGGCGCTCAGCCGGGCGTGCTCGGTGGTCGCGGCGTGGAAGCCGTGGCACCACCTGCCGTCGGCCACGCAAGGGCAACCCTGCGGGGGGTGCGCTGCGGGCGGGCAGGTGTCGCAGTTGGCCGCGGGTGTCTTGCGTCCCGGAGCCAGCGGGTGCACGGGCCAGCCCTGTGCTGCGCACCAGAGGGCGACATCGAGGGGACTGACGCTCTCCGCGGGTGCTGTTCTTCTGCTCTCACCATGGCGCGGCACGCGGATCGTCCTTGTCGAGGGGCCCTGGAGTTGATTCAGCCCCTCGACAAAAGCCCTGGTCAGAGGGCCAGAACTCGCCAGAGAGGGACTGAAGGGACTGAGTTTCCCAATGAGATCCAGAGCCTACCGCAGGCAGTGGGGCTTTCGCTGCTGCCGCATCAGTTCTTCAGTCCCTTCAGTCCCTTGGCGACCTGCGCCGTCATGGGCTGGAGACCGCAGAGCCCGACTGCGGGTCTTCCCGCAGCCCGGGCGTGTCGGGGCTCGCCCCTCCGCCTCGCAGCTCGGACGGAGGGACCGTCCCGCTTCGGTCCCCGTTCAGTCCCTCCGACGAAAGCCCAGTTCAGAGGGATTTCGCACCCCGCAGAGGGACTGAAGGGACTCACAAGTGCCAGTTATCAGCAGTCCAGCGTCCAAGGCTCTTTGTTCACGCGTGCGCATACACACGCACACGCATGTAGGCGGAACTGGCATTTTCAGTCCCTTCAGTCCCTTCGGTCCCCGCCGCGATCCCGCCGGCAATGCTCTGACCTGCGGGTTCAGTACCGACCACGGCGAGGGACCGAAGGGACGGGGGACCAAGAGGGACGAGGCACCGATCCCCAAGTGGCGCATCCCCCACCGGGTTTTCACCGCAGGGTGAGCGGGGTCTCGGATTCGACGCGGGACAGTTTCTCCGGGTTGCGGACGTAGTAGAGGCCGGTGATGCGGCTTTCCTCGACCCGGATCGCCATGACGCCGTCGATCTCCCCGTCCAGGTGCACGAGGAGTGCCGGGCTGCCGTTGACCACGGTGGGAGAGAGGGTGATCGGGCTCTTGTTCTTGCCGAGACCGCCGATCATGAAGCGGGCGACCTTGTCGGCGCCGGTGATCGGCCGGAGTGCGGCCTGCTTGATGCCGCCGCCGTCGCTCATGAGGACGACGTCGGGGGCGAGCACGTCGAGGAGGCCTTGAAGGTTCCCGGTCTCGATGACGTGCCGGAACGACTCCAGAGCCGCCCGGGTCTGGCTCGGGGAGACGGTCTGGCGGGGGCGGCGGGCGTCGACGTGCTTGCGGGCGCGGTGGGCGATCTGGCGGACGGCGGCGGGGGTTTTGTCGACGGCGGCCGCGATCTCGTCGTAGTCGACGTCGAAGACCTCGCGGAGTACGAAGACGGCGCGTTCGGTGGGCGAGAGTGTTTCGAGGACGAGCATCAGGGCCATGGACACGCTCTCGGCGAGCAGGGTGTCCTCGGCCACGTCGGGTGTGGTGAGCATCGGTTCGGGCAGCCAGGGGCCGACGTACGACTCTTTGCGGCGGCTCATGGTGCGCAGCCGGTTGAGCGACTGCCGGGTGGTGATCCGGACCAGGTAGGCGCGCTGGTCGCGCACCTCCTCCGGATCGACCTTGGCCCACCGCAGCCAGGTTTCCTGGAGGACGTCTTCGGCGTCGGCGGCCGAGCCGAGCATCTCGTAGGCGACGGTGAAGAGCAGGTTGCGGTGGGCGACGAACGTCTCCGTCGCCGGGTCGCTGGCGTGGTCGTTCATATCCCGATCCCTCTCCCCCGCCGGCGGCCCTGGCCGGCGAAGGCCTTCAAGCAGGTATTCACAGCATGGTCCTTGTCGTTGGTGGCTGTTCGATCATGACCCACCCGTTCGGTGCGCGGCGCCGTCGACATGCGGTCGACACCGCGACGGTCACCGGACCGACAACGACAGCCCTCAGGCGGTGTGTCCAGCGGTGGCCGGCGCCTCTGCGCGCTCGGCCCGCAGCAGCTGCCGGCGCTTGTCGTCCTTGGCCCACCAGGTGCGCGAACCGGGCTTGCGCGCCTCGTACGACAGCTGCCAGGGGATGCCCTTGCAGATGAGTTCCTTGACCTTCGCGCCCGGGCGGCCGCCGAGGTAGTAGCCCTTGGCGGTGTCATCCCTGCGGGTGAGCTGGAGGACGCCTGCGCGACGGCCCAGGCTGACGCACTGGGCGACGAACGCCACGTCGATGTCCGCGGGCTGCCTGCCCGCGATCCGGCTGAGCACCGTCTCGGCGGCCTGCGGGCCCAGCTGGACCGCCGCCTGGCAGCTCATCCGCAGCGGCAGGCCCGACGGCGCGGCCGAGTCCCCGGCGGCGACGATGCGTACGTCGTCCACGCTGGTCAGCGTTTCGTCCGTGAGCAGGCGGCCCAGGGCGTCGGTGCTCAGCCCGCTGCGGGCGGCCAGGTCCGGCGCACCGAACCCGGCGGTCCAGACGGTCACGTCGCTCGGCAGCTCGCGGCCGTTGCTGAGCCGCACGGCGTCGCGCGTCACGGCCGTCACCTTCGCGTCGGGGCCTTCGAGCACGGTCACTCCGAGTTCGGCCAGCCGCTCGGCGACCGAGCGCCGCCCCCGGGGGTGCAGGGACGGGCCCAGCACGCCACCGCAGGCCAGGGTCACGGTGCGGCCCGCCTCGGCCAGCTCGGCGGCGGTCTCGATGCCGGTCGTACCCCCGCCGACCACCGTCACGGCAGCCGTCGCGGGGGCGGCGTCGAGGACCGGGCGCAGCCGCCCCGCTTCCTCGAAGGTGGCGATGGGGTAGGCGAACTCGGCCGCTCCGGGCACGCGTGGGTCGGCGCTGCCGCTGCCCACCGCGTAGATCAGGTAGTCGTAGCCGACCGCGCCGCCGGCCGCCAGTGTCACGCTGCGCTCGCCGGCGTCGATCCGTGTCACGGTGTCGACCACCAGGCGGACGCCCGCGGCCAGGACCTTCCGGTAGTCGACGACCGCGTCGTGGGTCCCGCCCACCAGCTGGTGCAGGCGGATCCGCTCGACGAACGCCGGGCGCGGGTTGATCAGCGTCACCGTCACGTCATCGCGCCGCGTCAGGCGATTGGCGGCCATCACACCGGCGTACCCGCCGCCGATCACGACCACATCGGTGTTCCCGGTCATGGTGTCTCCTCCGCTTCAAAGGGCTTCGGCATCAAGACACCGCCTGACCGATCGTTGTGACACCTCGGTGATGCTTTTGAACCGCGGCTTCCTTCTGGCGCAGAGCAGTCTGTGCCGCACGGGGCGGCCGTCGCCGGCGGTCAGCCGCGCACGTGCAGCCCGAAACCCGTCCGGCCGGAGCTGCTGCGCGTGCTCGACCTGGTCGCCGACGCACCCGCGCTGATCATGGACCATCGCCTGGACGTGCTCGCCGGGAACCGCCTCGCCGGGCTCCTCTTCCATGGACGCAAGGCGTACCGGCACCCGCTGGTCGGACTGCTGGAACTGCACCAGGAGAACTTCTCGCTACCGGACGCCTCGGGCATGGAGCTGCTGGTCCTGTCCGCGGCCCCCGGCAGCCGCGCCGAGGACGGGCTGCGCCTGCTCTCGGGCCTGGGCGCGGACAGCGGTGACGCGCATCCCCCGGTGAACGCGCAGGTCCGCGAGTAACTCAACGCCGCCCACCCGACGCCAGGGGAACACCCGACGCCAAGGGAGCCCCGGAACGTTTCCCGAGGGAACCGGCCACCGGGCGTGGGGGACGCTGCGCGCGTCCCCCACGGGTCTCAGTAGCTGGCCAGCACCTTGTATATCTCGAAGGGGCGGGCCCGTTCGGTGTCGCGGAACTCGCGCAGGGGGGCCGTCTGGTCCTTGTGGTCCGCGCCGCCCTCCCACTTCTCGAAGGACTCCCAGCTGTCCCAGTGGCTGACCACGACATAGCTGTCGGAGCGGCCCAGCTCGCTCATGAGCTGGTTGCCGAGCAGGCCCGGGGTGCCGGACATGCGGCGGCTGGCCTCGTGGTAGGCCGCCAGGACGTCCTCGCCCCGGTCGGAGAGGTGGTAGAGCACCACTTCCACGGCGGGAGCGGCACTCACGCGGCCGCCCTCGACAGGCTCGCCACGATGTCCATCGTCGTCATGGAGCCGCCGCTGCGGTACGGGTGCAGCTTGGTGCGGTGCTCCAGGTGGGTGTCGCTCGTCTCGAACTCGCGGAAGCGCGGCTCGTCCACCCAGTCGCTGACGATGTAGTAGACGCCGTCCTCGTTCTCGGTCGTGCTCTTGGACAGCCACTGGCCGCGGTTGGCCGGGTGGCTGGTGACCGAGCCCCCGACTTCCTTCCACACACGTTCGAAGTCGGCCTCCACGCCCGGCTTGATCTGCATGCGGAGCATGACCCGGAAGGTCGCGTCGGACATGGTCAGATGCCTCCGTCCACGTTGAGGGTCTCGCCCGTGACGTACGCCGACAGGTCACTGAGCAGGAACAGCACCGGGGCGGCCAGCTCGTCGACCCGGCCGAGGCGGGCCAGGGCGGTCTTCTGCGAGTACGTCGCGCGCAGGCCCGCGGCGCGCTCGGCCGGCATGTCGTCGAACGCCTCGGTCTCGATGACGCCCGGGGCGACCACGTTGACGCGTATGCCCTTGCCGCCCAGCTCCTTGGAGAGCGAGCGGGTCAGGCCGATCATCGCGGCCTTGGCCGCGGTGTAGTGGGCGCGCAGCGGAATGCCGGCGGCGGCGCCGCGCGAGCCGATGTTGACGACCGAGGCGCCCTCGCCCAGCAGCGGCAGCGACTGCTGGATGATCCGGTACGTGGCGGTCAGGTTCGTGTCCAGGACACGCGACCACTCGGCCGGGGCGAGCTCGGCGAACGGGATGTGGCTGATGACACCGGCGTTGTTGACGATGCCGTCGAGCTTGCCGTACTTCTCCTTGGCGGTCTCGACGAGCGCGTCGACCTGCTCCAGGTCGCCGACGTCGGCGCGGACGACGTAGTGGTCGCCGCCGGTCTCCTTCAGCTCCCGGCGCAGGCTCTCGACGTACTCGCTCTCCTGCACGTAGCAGGTGAGGACGTCGGCACCGGCGCGGGCGGCGGCGAGCACGATGCCGCGCCCGATGCCCCGGGACCCGCCGGTGACGAGGAGCTTCTTGCCCTGCAGTCCGAGTTCCACGTGGTGTGTCCCTTCCGAGGTGCGACGGTGGCTCACACGCAGCCGTCGACGTGAATGTTCTGTCCGGTGATGTAGGAGGCCTGGTCGCTGATCAGGAACAGCACGACGTTGGCGATCTCCTGCGGGGTGCCGAGGCGGCCCAGCGCGTTGAACTTCGAGAAGATCGCGCGCTGCTGGGCGGCGACCTCCGCGGGCAGCTCGTCGAGCGCCTCGGTGGCGATCCGGCCGGGCGAGACCGTGTTCACGCGGATGCCCTGCGGACCCAGTTCCCGGGCCAGAGAGCGCGTCATACCCACGAGCGCCTGCTTGACGGCCGTGTAGTGGACGCCGCCGGCCATGCCGATACGGGCCACCGTGGAGCCGAAGTTGACGATCGAGGCGCCCGCGCCGAGCAGCGGCAGCACGGCCTGGGTGACCTGGTGGGTGCTGTTGAGGTTCGACTGCAGCGCGGTGGCCCACGCGGCGTCGGTCAGCTCCGCGTACGGGGTCGGCGCGAAGTCGCCCGCGTTGTTGACGACCGCGTCGAGCCCGCCCAGCAGCTCCTTCGCCCGCTCGGCCAGCCGGCGCGCGTCGGCGGCGACGCTGACGTCGGCGCGCAGCACGTGCTGCGTACCGGGGAGCGGGGCGAGCTCCTTCTCCAGCGAGGTGACGTGGTCGTTCTCCTGGCGGTAGCAGGTGACGACGTCGGCACCCGCGCGGGCGGCGGCGAGCACGATGCCGCGCCCGATGCCCCGGGACCCGCCGGTGACCAGGATCCGCTTGCCCGCGAGGTCGGCGAGCGGGGTCAGCCGGGCCCGGGCGGCGGCCTCGAGCTTGCGCTTGATGAGGTTCATCTGGACCGGGGTGTTGCGGTTGAGGCGGTCCGTCATGCCCTCGTCGTCGAGGGGCGCGCCGTCCTTCATGTGGAAGTCCTGGGTCCACTGCATCCGGACGCCCTCGTCCGTCTGCGTGTACTCCCAGTGGATGTTCATGTACTCGAAGGGGCCCGTCTCCACGCGGTGGGCGCGGACGGTGCGGGTGGCCTCGTCGGTGGTGCGCTGCGAGACCCAGCTCCACACCTTGCCGTTCTCGTCCGGGTGCAGGGCGAGCCGGAAGGTGACGGTGGGGCCGTCCTGCTCCAGGACCTCGGCGACGGAGTACTCGCTGAACAGCTCGGTCCAGGACGGCACGTCGTTGGTGCGCTCCCAGACCAGGTCCATGGGAGCGTCGATGACGATGGAGTTGCAGGTGTGGCCCGCCATCAGACTCGGGCCTCCGCGAGCAGCGCGTTGACGTAGTCCACGACCTCGCGCGGGGTGTTCTCGTACTCGAGGCCGCCGTCCTCGACGGAGATGCCGTACTCGCGCTCGATCCGGTTGGTCAGCTCCAGCACGGCGAGGGAGTCGAAGCCGTGCTCGGCGAAGGAGGTGTTGGGGTCCAGGTCGGACTCCAGGTCCACCTCGCAGTCGATGCCGTCGCCCGCCTGCAGGATCCGCTTCAAGTCAGCTACGGTGAAATCGCTCATGGCTTCCTGCCCTTTCGCGTATGAGGTCAGTTGGTGTGGTCGGTGCGGTCCCCGGCGTCCACGACCAGCGCGGAGGCGAAGCCGCCGTGGCCGCGGGCTAGGACCACCGCCGTCTTGGGCGCGGTGTGCCGCGGGCGGTCGACGACCAGGTCGATGCCCAGCCCGGAGGCGGCGCGGCCGGGGCCGGCGGTGTGCGGGATCACGCCGGCGCTCAGGCTGAGCAGGGCGGTCGCCACGTCCAGGGCGGCCCCTCCCGCGTACAGGCGGCCGGTGAGCGTCTTCGGCGCGGTCACCGGGACGCGGCCGGCGCCGAATACCTCGTTGATCGCGGCGGCTTCGGCGCGGTCGAGGTCCGGTGTGCCGACGGCGTCCGCGAAGACGACGTCCACGTCGTCCGCGCCGACCCCGGCGTCCACCAGGGCCCGGCGGATCACCGAGGCGAGCACGGGCGGGCGCTCGGACCCGGCCGGCGGGTCGAACCCGGCGGCGTAGCCGAGGATCCGGCCGTAGTGCTTCGCGCCCCGCTCGCGGGCGCCCTCCTCGGTCTCGACGACCAGGATCGCGCCGCCCTCGCCGGGTGCGTAGCCCGAGGCGTCCTCGTCGAAGGGCAGGTAGGCGCGGGTCGGGTCGTCCTCGGTGGACAGCGCGCCGGTGGGCAGCTGGGCGGTCAGGCCGTACGGGCACAGCGAGGCGTCCGTACCGCCGGACAGCACCAGCCGGGAGCCGGTGTCGAGCAGCCGCCGGGACTGGCCCAGGGCGTCCAGTCCGCCGGCCTGCTCGGCGCAGATGACCCCGCAGGGACCGCGCATGCCGTGCCGGATGGAGACCTGACCGGTGGTGGCCGCGTAGAACCAGGCGATCGACTGGTAGGCGCCGACCCAGGCCGGGCCCTTCTGGTACAGCTGCTCCATCTCGCGCTGGCCGAACTCGGTGCCGCCGGACGAGCTCGCCGTGACCACGGCCATCTCGTACTCGGGCAGCTGCTCCGGGTCGACGGCCGCGTCGGCGAGCGCCGCCTCGGCCGCGGCCAGGGCGAAGTGGGTGAACCGGTCGGTGCGGGCGATCAGACCCTTCGGGACCTGCTCGCGCGCCTCCCATCCGGGCACCTCCCCGGCCACCTTGACCGGGTACGAGGACGGGTCGAAGCGGGTGATGCGGCCCAGGCCGCTCTTGCCGGCCAGCACCGACTCCCAGTGCCGGCGGACCCCGATGCCGGTGGGGGCGACCACACCCAGGCCGGTGACGACCGCGGGGCGCCGCCGCCCCTCGGGTATGCCGAGCGCGCTCATGCCGCCTCCCTTCCGTGGCCGCCGGGGCGGCCGAGAATCAGGGCGCTCTGGAAGCCGCCGAATCCGCTGCCGACGCTGAGCACGTGGTCCATGCGGTGCTCGCGGGCGGTCACGGGTACGTAGTCGAGGTCGCACTGGGGGTCGGGGACCGAGAGATTCGCGGTCGGCGGCACCACTTGATGACGCAGAGCCAGAGCACAGGCGGCCACCTCCAGCGAACCGATCGCACCCAGCGAGTGCCCGATCATCGACTTGATGGAGCTGACCGGGATCTCGTACGCGCGCTGCCCCAGGCTCCGCTTGAACGCGGCGGTCTCGTGCCGGTCGTTCTGCTTGGTGCCCGAGCCGTGCGCGTTGATGTAGTCGATGTCCTGCGGACCCAGCTGCGCCCGGTCCAGGGCCACCGAGATGGCCTCGGCCATCTCGCGGCCCTCCGGCTTGAGCCCGGTCATGTGGAAGGCGTTGGAGCGGCTGGCGAAGCCCGCCACCTCGGCGTAGATCACCGCGCCCCGGGCCTTGGCCGACTCCTCGGACTCGATGACCATCACCGCGGAGCCCTCGCCGAGGACGAAGCCGTCGCGGCGGCCGTCGAAGGGCCGGGAGGCGGCCGACGAGGGGCCGTCGGCGTTCGGCGTCGTCGCCTTGATGGCGTCGAAGCAGCCGAGGGTGATGGGCGACAGCGGGGCGTCGGTGGCGCCGGCGATGACGATGTCGGCGGTGCCCTCCTCGATGAGCTGGACGCCGTGGGCGACCGCGTCGAGGCCGGAGGTGCAGCCTGTGGAGATCAGCGCGACGGGCCCCTCGGCCCCGGCCTGCCAGGCCACCTCGGCCGCCAGCGTGCTGGGGATCATGTACCCGTACAGGTGCGGGACGCCGTAGGTGTGGTCGACGAGCCAGTTCTTCCCGCCGTCCGAGAGGACCTTGTACTCGTCCTCCAGGCCGGTGGTGCAGCCGACGGCGCTGCCGATGCTGACGCCGATCCGGCCCGGGTCGCCGGCGCCGAGGTCGATGCCGCTGTCCTCGATGGCCTCGCGGGCGGCGACGACCGCGAACTGGGCGGCCCGGTCCATGCGCCGGATCTCCTGCGCGCTCAGCCCCGCGGCGACGGGGTCGAAGTCGCATTCGGCGGCGACCCGGGAGCGGAACTTCGACGCGTCGAACAGGGTGATCTCGCGGGTGGCCGTACGGCCGTTGGAGAGCAGGTCCCAGTAGGCGTCCCGGCCGATGCCGCCGGGGGCGACGGCGCCGACCCCGGTGATGACGGCACGACGGCTCATCGGGCCCCTCCGACGTCCGGGTTGGCGCCGCCCTCTACGAGCGGGGCCTCGGTGTCGATGTGGCCGAGCTCCGGGCGCGGCGCGAGCGGGGACAGGTGGAAGACCACCTGCGCCGTTTCCGGGCCGGAATTGACCAGGCGGTGGCGGACGCCGATCGGGACGAGCAGCGAGTCGCCGGGGCCGAGGCGCACCGGCTCCCCGTCGAGGGTGATCTCCAGCTCGCCCGAGACGACGTGCAGGAACTCCTCGGAGTACGGGTGCAGGTGCTCGGTGACGTACTCGCCGTGGGCCAGGCGAAGCGTGCCGCCGAAGCCGGAGGTGCAGCCGACCGTGCGGGGGCTGAGGGTGATCCGGATGTCGCCGCCGCGCTTGCGGTTGGAGACGACCTCTTCCAGGTTGACCTTGGTGGGAGTGGCGGAGGTGGTCATCGGGCGCCGCCCATGTTCGGGCCGGACGGCGGGGTGATGGTCACGCCGCTCTCCGGGGTCCAGGAGTAGAACGGGACGGCCATCGCGTCGCGCGGCTCGCGCCAGTTCGGGTCGTACGGGGAGATGAACTCCTGCAGCCGGGTGTTGATGTCGTTGTACAGCGGGTGGCTGCGCGCCTTGTAGAGGTTCGGGCCGATGTCCTGCTCCGCCTCGACGAGGTGGAAGTACAGGTCGTGGAAGGCGAACAGGGTCCGCCTGGAGACGCCCACCATGTGCGGCAGGTCGGTGTTGTCCGAATCCGCGAAGACCTTGGCGACGCCTTCGGCGTCGGCGAGTCCCATCCTCGCCACGATCAGTGTGCGGTGCACGTTGCCCTCCTGGCTTCCTCGGTCGTTGACCCACCCTCGCGGGTGCGTCTTGAAGCTGTCTTGAAACGATCTGGACCGGCGGCCCGCACGGTCAGAGCCGCAGGTCGATCCGGTACTCGGTCAGCCAGGTCTCGAGCTGCAGGACCATTTCCATGCTGGCCCGCTCCACCCAGGCGAAGGCGCCCTGCGGGGAGCCGTCGGCGGTCAGGGCATCGGCGGACGCCGAGGTGTCGAGCAGGCCGGCGACAGCGGCATTGCGGTCGGTGGCCAGTTCGACGAACCGGCGGCGCACGAAGTCCCCGTACGCGGCTTCCTGGGTGGTCGGGTACGCGCTCTTCTTGCGGTGCAGCACCGCGTCGGGGAGCAGGTCGGCGACCGCGGAGCGCAGCAGGCTCTTCTCGACGCCGTCCACCCGCTTCAGTGCGGCCGGCACGTTGTAGACGTACTCGACGAGCGCCCGGTCGCAGAACGGCGGCCGCAGCTGCACGCCGTGGGCCATGCTCATGCGGTCGGCGCGGTCGAGGTGGGTGGGCGCCCAGCGGGTGAGCGCGAGGTAGGTGACCTCGCGGGCCCGGCGCTCGGCCGGGGTGTCGCCCTCGACGTGCGGGACCTCGGTGAGGGCGTCGCGGTAGTGCTGGTCGGCGTAGCCGAGGAAGTCGAGCTCCTTGCGCAGCTGGCGGTCGATCATGGAGGTGCCCAGGCCGCCCGCCGCGGCGTCGTGGCTGCGTTCGAAGTTGACCCACGGGAAGGTCTGCGAGTTGCTGTGCTGGGGGTCGTACGCCCAGAAGTAGCCGTTGAACACCTCGTCGGCGGTCTCGCCGGAGAGCACGGCGGCGAAGCCCGCCTCGCGCAGCCGGGCGAAGAACTGGATGAGGGAGACGTCCATGTCGCCGAGCGGGGACGGGGCGTCCTGGCCGCGCAGGGCGGCGGCGTGCACCTCGGGGTCGGTGAGGGCGGCCGTGTCGAGGAGGATCTCGCGGTGCTGCGAGCCGATGTGCTGCGAGGCGAGCGCCGCGTAGGGGGCGTCGGGGGTGGAGCGCATCGTGGGGTGCGGCTCGAAGTTCTCGGTGTAGCCGGTGAAGTTCACCGAGAAGCTCTGCAGCGGGCCGCCGCCGGCACCGGTGAGGGTCTTGTGGGCGAGCGCGGTCAGGGCGCTGGAGTCGATGCCGCCGGAGAGCATGGCGCCGACGGGGACGTCGGCGCGCAGGTGCGAGGCGACGGCGTCGGCGAGCAGCCCGCGGACGGTGGTGATGGTGTCATCGAGGCTGTCGGTGTGCTGCCGGGCGGGCAGTGACCAGTAGCGCTGCTCCTGGCTGCCGGGGCGGCGTACGACGAGCACGTGGCCGGGGACGACTTCGCGCATGCCGCGGTAGACGGAGGTGCCGGGCTTGCGGCTGTGCGCGAACAGCTCGCGCAGGCCGTCGGCGTCGACGATGGGGGCCACGTACGGGTGGGCGAGGATCGCCTTGGGCTCGGAGCCGAACAGCACGCCGGTGGGGGTCGGGTAGTAGCTGAGCGGCTTCACGCCGAGGCGGTCGCGGGCCAGCAGGAGCTCCTGGCTGCGGACGTCCCACAGGGCGATCGCGAAGAGGCCCTCCAGGTGGGTGAGGAAGTCGGTGCCCCACTCCAGGTAGGCGTGCAGGGCGGTCTCGCCGTCGCCTCCGCCGGTGAACCGGTGTCCCTTGGAGGCCAGTTCGGCGCGCAGCTCGGGGTGGTTGGTGATCGCCCCGTCGAGGGTGAGGACGGCGACGGTGGTGCCGCCTTCGGTGGCGAAGACGGCCGGCTGCTGTCCGGTCTCCGTCACGTCGAGGAGGGCCAGGCGCCGGTGGGCGAGCGCGGCATGGCCCCCGGTCCAGATGCCCTGGCCGTCGGGGCCGCGGTGGGCGAGGGTGGCCGCCATGGTCTCGACGACGGCGGCCTCCGGGGACAGGTCCCGCTCGAAGTCGACCCAGCCAGCGATTGCGCTCATCGGGAGGTCCTCTCATTCATGGCGAGTTCGGTGGTGTCGCTGGTGGTGACCGTCACGGCGACCAGGGCGAGCGGAATGCCGGTGACGGCGGCCCGGAAGTCGTCCAGGGTGGGCGCCGGGCCGTCCTCGGCGACGAGGATGCCGAGCCGGCGGTGGGCCGCCTCGGCGCCGTAGCGCTCGTACAGCTCCAGGTAGCCGCGGGCCGTGCGCTCGGGGTCGGTGACCAGCTCGAAGCGGACCGGTTCGCGGCGGCCGCGCCAGGTGAGTTCGCCGTCGGCGCCGCCCGCGAAGTTGTGCCGCCAGGCGCTGCCGGTGGCGATGAAGAGGCCGTCGCCGAGGCGGTGCACGCCCGCGGGAACGGTGTGCGCGGCGCCGCTGCGCCGACCGGTGAAGTGCAGCAGCGCGAGGTGTTCGGCGACCGGGCCCGGGTCGGGCCGGGAGAGGATCGCGATCATCCGGGCATTGGCGGCGGCGCGGTCCTCGGCGCCGGGCAGGGCCCGTGCGACGCGCGGGGCGCCGGTGAGCGCCTGGCCGGGTGCGGCCGTCATGACAGCACCACCGCGGCGGCCGTCAGGGTGCAGCCGGCGATGGCGAAGCAGGTGCGCACCAGGTGCCAGTCGCGCCACTGGGTGCGGGGGTCCTGCCAGTCGGGGCCCAGGTCCTCGGGCTGCGTCTTCTTGACCCGGTTGTTGATGGGTACGTTGCGGGTCTGCGAGACGATGGCGACGCCGGTCATGGCCAGGGCCGCGGCGATGAACAGTGCCCGCGGGCCGCTCTCGTCGGCGCGCACGGCGAAGACGGCGTCGACGACGACGGAGCCGCTCACGATGAACGGCATGAAGCGGTCGTACCGCTTGCCGAGCAGCTTGTGGGTGTCGACGTAGCGGTCGGGGGTCATCGCGATCAGGGCGGGCATGACGCTGACCGCCACGGCGAAGAGCACCCCCGCCACCAGCCCGGTGCCCAGCAGCACCAGCACACTCAGGGTTTCCAGCACGGCCCGAGGCCTCCCGTCCAGCACGGATCGTCAACAGCGGTACGAAGGTTTTCAGCCGGGGCTCGCGCGCCGCTTGAAGCGGTCTGGACGCGCCCGGTGCCCGGCGCCAGGGGTGGTGGCGGGCGCGTTCCGGGTCCGAGCGGTCCTCTAGCCGGGCCGTGTTGGCTGGCCGGGAGTGTCCGGAACCGCATGGAGACGGCAGCGGCATCGAGAACAAGGAGCACACCCGATGGCGGAGCAAACCGACGTACTGATCGTGGGCGGCAGCATGGTGGGGCTGGCCCAGGCGCTGTTCCTCGCGCAGCAGGGCATACGGCCGATCCTCGTCGAGCGGCACACGCACATCTCGGCGCACCCCCGGGCCCAGGCGGCGAGCCCCCGCACGATGGAGCTGATGCGCGCGCTGGGCCTGGAGCAGGCCGTGCGCGCGCAGGAGAACCCGCACGCGCAGTACGGCGACATCCTGCAGGTGCAGTCCCTGACGGGGGCCGAACTGGGCCGGTTCGACGGCCCCTTCCGTCACGACCCGAACGAGGTCAGCCCGACCGGCTGGACCCTGATCGGCCAGGACCGCTTCGAGCCGGTGCTGCGCGCGAAGGCCGAGGAGCTGGGGGCGGACATCCGCTTCGCCACCGAGCTGGTCAGCTACGAGCAGGACGAGGACGGGGTCAGCGCGGTCCTGCGGGACGTGCGCCAGGGCACCGAGACCGCGGTCCGCGCCAAGTACCTGGTGGCGGCGGACGGGGTCCGCAGCGAGATCCGCGAGGACCTGGGCATCGGCACGCACGGCCAGGGCGTCTTCGGCCGCCAGATGAACGTCATCTTCCACGCCGCGCTCGACGAGTACGTCGCGGGCCGCGAGTTCTTCCTGTGCTTCGTCGCCAACGACAAGGTCAAGGGTGTGCTCGGCCGGCTCGACGACGCGGACCGCTGGGTGCTGGCGCCGAGCCTGCCCCCGGAGGAGACCCACGCCGAGTACTCCGAGGAGGACTGCGTCGAGATGGTCCGGGCCGCGGTCGGCGTGCCGGACCTGGACGTGGCGGTGGAGTCGAGCACCAGCTGGGAGATCGCGGCGCGGATCGCCGACCGGTTCCGCTCCGGGCGGGTGCTGCTGGCCGGCGACGCGGCCCACATCATGCCGCCCACCGGCGGTTTCGGCGGCAACATGGGCGTGCAGGACGCGCACAACCTGGCGTGGAAGCTGGCGCTGGTGCTGCGCGGGCAGGCCGGTCCGGAGCTGCTGGACACGTACGAGGAGGAGCGGGTCCCGGTCGCCGAGTTCACCACCGAGCAGGGTGTGATCCGGTACCTGCAGCGCAGCGGTCTGGACGAGGAGGTCGCGGCCCGCCACCGCCCGGAGACGACGGTGCTGTTCGGCCACGTCTACCGTTCGGGCGCGGTGCTGTCCGAGCCGGGCGACGACGACGGCGCCCCGGTCGAGGACCCGACCCAGCCCTCGGGCCGCCCCGGCACCCGGGCCCCGCACTTCGCGCTGCGCGCCGGCGGTGTCGATGCGCCGCTGCACGACACGCTGACGGGCGGCTGGCGGCTGCTGGCCGGGCCGGACAGCGGGCTGTGGGAGCGGGCGGCGGGCCAGGTGTCGCGGCTGGCCGGTATCGACGTGGCGTTCCACCGGGTGGGCGGCGAGGAGCCGGCCGAGGTCGTCGAGGAGTTCCTGAAGAAGTACGGCATCACGTCCACGGGCGCCGCGCTGGTCCGGCCGGACGGGTTCCTGGCCTGGCGCGCCGCGGAGCAGCCCGCGGATCCGGCGGTGGAGCTGTCGGCGGTCGTCCACCGGGTGCTGTCGCGCACGGTGTGAGGGCCCACGGGCCGTGCCCGCACCCGGCGGGCGGCCGATGACGCGGACGGGGCGGCGTACGCCGACGTGGTGTCGGAGCACGCCGCCCCGGGGGAATGTCGAGAACGGCGGCGATGGGGGCGTGGGTATCGGACTTCTGCATCGCGTTTTCCTGGAACTCGTAGTTTTCGATGAACGAAAAGCTACGTTGCATTCAAATAACCCTCAACAAACCCGTTGCACCCAACCACCATTAGTGCGTTTCAGAACAGAAAATCGTTGCAACCGGCCTCGGGATCAACGCAACGACAACCCTCGTTCGTTGCAATGAACTGAGAATGATCGCTATACTGGAGGTACCACGGACCACGGAGGAGACCGCGATGCCGGGAGGCAGACTCACCCAGCAGGAACGCCAGCAGATCGCGCTGGGACTGGCCGACGGCCTCGCCTACGCGGAGATCGCCAGACGTCTCGACCGCCCGACCTCGACCATCACGCGCGAGGTGATGCGCAACGGCGGCCCCACCGCCTACCGCGCCGACCTGGCCCACCGCGCCACCGAACGCCGCGCCCACCGGCGCAGGCAGGCCGCGCCCCAGGGGGCGGAGGCGTCCCCGCAGGCCTACGGACGCGACGCCGAGGCCGTGCGCGAGTACGAGGAGACGTTCACCACCGTCCTCATGGGTTCGGGCATGCCCACGATGATGTCCCGGGTGATGGCCTGCCTCACCCTCACCGACACCGGCAGCCTCACCGCGTCCGAACTCGTCCAGCGCCTCCAGGTCAGCCCGGCGTCCATCTCCAAAGCGATCAAGTTCCTCGAGAGCCAGGGCTTCGTCCGCCGGGAACGCGACGAACGCCGCCGCGAGCGCTACGTCGTCGACGACGACATCTGGTACCAGTCGATGGTCGCCAGCGCCCGGTCCACCGCCCAGATCGTCGAGATCGCACGGCAGGGCGTCGGCGTCCTCGGCCCCGACACCCCGGCCGCCGCCCGCCTGGAGAACGTCGCCCGCTTCCTCGACTTCGTCTCCGAGAGCATCGCCCGCGCCGCGGAGCAGGCCCGCGAGATCCTCCACACGAAAGCCCGAGCACCCTCGGGCGGCACTGCGCCGCCGAGTTCGGATCGCGGATAGACAGCCGTCCTCAGTCGCAGACCGGGGCAGCGGGTCACACACAACGACCAGGCGCGCCTCCCGGATCGGGAGGCGCGCCTGGTCGTTGTGGGGGGTCTTCGTCAGTCCAGGGACAGCAGGGAGCGCAGCAGACCGGCCACGGTCCCGGCGACGTCGCCCTCGGGACCGTCCTGGGAGCGCCAGGCGACGAAGCCGTCGGGGCGGACGAGGACGGCGCCGCCCTCGGAGATCCCGTACCGCTCCTTGAAGGTGCCCTCGGTGTCGGCGTAGTCGCCGCCCTCGCCGACACCGCGGACCGTCAGCACCAGGCCGAGCTCCCGTCCGGCCGCGGTGGCGGCGGCCCACGGGGCGGTGGGGCCGGCGGTCAGCAGGGTGAAGCCGACCGGGAAGAGGTCGACGGTGGAGAACGGGCCGTGCTCACCGGTGACCAGCACGTGCGGGGCGCGCGAGCCCGGACGGCCGCTGGGCTTGTCCGGGTCCTCGGTGACCGTCCACAGCTCCGGGTCCTCGCCGGCGAACGCGCCTGCCGGGTAGGCGTACCCGAAGGTCATCGTGGTCTCGTCGACCAGGTCCTTGGCGACGTCCTGGAACTGCTTGCCCTCGCGGACCGCGAAGCGCAGCATCGCCTGGCGCACGGTCTCCTCGGCGACCGGGCGGCGCTCGGAGTCGTACGAGGCCAGCAGCCCCTGGCCGGCCTTGCCGGCCAGCACCAGGGCCAGCTTCCAGGCCAGGTTGTACGCGTCCTGGATGCCGGTGCTGGCACCGAAGGCGCCGGTGGGCGGCATCACGTGCGCGGCGTCACCGGCGATGAGGAAGCGGCCCGCGGTGAACGTGTCGGCGACGCGCGCCGAGATGTCCCAGGCGGGCATGTTGACCGACTCGATGGTCAGTTCCAGGTCGGGGACGCCGACGGCGGCCCGGACCAGCTCGACACAGCGCTCGGGGGTGAAGTCGTCGGCGCTCTGCCCCTTGTCGGGGAAGAAGGAGACGTTGATGACCCACTTGCGGTCGTTGTCGATCGGGATGATCGTGCCGCGCACCTCGGGGTTGTTGACGTAGGCGGCGATGATCTTGCGGCCGCGCAGGGCCTCGTCCAGGTCGGCGTCGAAGAAGAAACTGACCAGGTTGGTGAGGGTGCCACGGCCGTGGGACCCGATGCCCAGCAGCTCGCGGACGGGGCTGCGGCTGCCGTCGGCGGCGACGAGGTACTCGGCGCGCAGCGTGTAGCTCTCGCCGGTGCCGGCGTCGGTGAGCGTGGCGCTCACCCCGTCGGCGTCCTCGGTGACGGCGTCGAGGCGGGTGTGGAAGCGCAGGTCGACACCGACCTCCTCGGCCCGCTTGCGCAGGATGGGCTCGAGCTGGTTCTGGTCGATCAGCGTCCACTGGGCGGGGCTGATGCGGCTGATGTCCTCGATGGAGGCGTTGGGCATCCGGACCCGCTCGTTGCCCGCGAGGGTCTCGACGTGGATCAGATCGGTGTTGCCGGAGATCGGCGAACGTCCGGCCTTGACCCGGTCCTCCATGCCCACCGCGCGGTAGAGCTCCATCGTGCGCGGGTTGATGGCACGGGCCTTGGGGTGGGTGGAGGTGCCGGGGTGGCGCTCCACCAGAGTGGCCTTCACCCCGTGGTGGGCGAGGAACACGGCGGCGGACAGGCCCGCGAGGCCGCCGCCGACGATGAGTACGGGCACCTTCTCCTGGCTCATGGTGATTCCTTGGGTGGTCGGGGCGGCGGACGGCTCCGTGTGGGCGGTCATCGGGTCGCGGTCACCAGCGTGTGCGTGCCGAGCAGCGGCTCGGCGGCGGTGTCGGTGAAACCGGCCTCGGTCAGCCAGGTGCGGACGTCGTCGATGCGGTACTCCGAGCCGTCCTGGCTGACGAGGCGCATGTGGAGGCTGGAGAGCAGGCGCTCGGCGTTGCGGCGCTCGTCGTCGATCATCCGGTCATAGATGAGGACCTGGCCGCCGGGGTTGACGGAGGCGAAGACGCGGCGCAGCAGTTCCTGGCGGCGGTCGGTGTCGAAGCCGTGCAGGATGTGGCCGAGCACGATGACGTCGGCCTTCGGGATGTCGTCCGCGAAGAAGTCGCCGCCGGTGAACTCGATCCGGTCGCCGAGGCCGAGGCGGGTGGTGTGCTCGGTGAACAGCGGGCGGGTGCGCTCCAGGTCGAACACGCCGGCCTTCAGGTGCGGGTGCTCCTTGACCAGCACGGACGCGAGGTTGCCGCGCGCGCCGCCGAGGTCGATGAAGGAGGAGTGCCGGCTCCAGTCGATGCTGCCGGCGAGCTCGATGCCCATCCGGTCGCTGTACGCGTCGAGACCGGCGAAGAAGCGCTTCATCTTCTCGGGGTCGTTGTGCGTGTTCCCGACGAAGCCGCCCTTGTCGGGGTCGAGGTGCTGCGGGGCGCCGGTCGTCAGTGCCTCGGTGAGCCGGCCCCAGGTGCCGTACAGGGTCTCGTTGGTCAGCTCGACGAAGCCGCCGAGGTACGTGGAGGTGCCGGGCACCAGGTACGCCTGCGCCAGCGGCCCGTTGGCGTACTGGTCGCCGGTGCGCTCCAGCAGGCCGAGACCGGCCAGCGCGTCCAGGAAGTCGGCGGCCATGCGCGGGTGCAGGCCCGACTCGGCGGCGATGTGGTCCGCGCCGGCCGGCCCCTCGGCGAGGGCGCCGAACACGCCGAGCGTCACGGCGCTGTGCAGCACCTTGGCCGCGCAGTCCGCGATGGTCAGCTTGATCAGCGGACCGGGGTCGACCGCCGCGGCCGTCGTACGGTCATCGGTCGTTGTCACGCGAGCCTCCTAGCAAACCGTGGGGGACCGCTTCGGTCCTTCTCCCGACAATGGCCGGTTCGCGTGGAGTCCCACTCGAAGCGTCCTGAAGCCGCGGAACGGGCCGTCGCAGGGCGTACGGGCATACGGAGGTCAGGGCGTACGGGCGGCGGACATGGCGAAGTGCCGCCCTCCCACCGCGGGTCGCGGGGGCGGGCGGCACTTCGGCCATGTCACACGCGGGGGATGGTGTGATCAGGCCGTTTCGGGGGAGCTGTCGGCGGTGGCCGGGGCAGTCTCCTTGGCAGCGGAGTCGGCGGGCGCTCCGTCGCCGCCGCCACCGTGGTGGCGGGAGCGGAGCGTGTGGTTCTTCATCAGCAGGGTGAGGACGAGGCCGACCACCAGGACCGGCACCGCGGCGACGAACACCGGGGTGAGGGCGGCGGCGTAGGCCTGCTCGACGGCGGTGCGCACCGTGGCGTCGAGGGAGTTCAGGACCGTGTCCGAGGAGAGCGAGTTGTGGTCGACGCCGTTCAGGGCGCCGGCCGGGACGCGGGCGGCGAGCTCGTCGGTGAGGCGGCCGTAGAAGATCGCGGCGAAGAGCGAGATGCCGATCGAGGTGCCGAAGGAGCGTCCGAAGGTCACGGTGCCGGAGACGGCGCCCATGTCCTGCGGAGGGGCGGTGTTCTGGGCGGCCTGCGTGAAGACCTGGGCGGAGAGGCCCGAGGCGAGGCCGAAGACCAGCATGTAGGCGATGGCCAGGGCGCGCGGGGTGTCGGCGTCCATGGTGGACAGCAGGGCGGCGCCGACGATGCCGAGCGCCATGCTCAGGATCGGGAAGACCTTGTACTTGCCGGTCTTGCCGATGATCTTGCTGGAGACCACGGAGGTGAGCACGAGGCCCAGCATCATCGGCAGCAGGACGAAGCCGGAGGTGGTGGGGCTGGCACCGGTGGCGACCTGGACGTACAGGGCGAGGAAGTTGACCGTGCCGACGAAGACGATGCCGCAGATCATGGTGCCGAGCAGCGAGATGGTGAAGGTGGAGTCCTTGAACAGGCGCAGCGGGACGATCGGCTCGGCGGCGGCGGACTCGGCCTTCACGAACAGGCCGAGGAGCAGCAGCGTGGCGAGGCCGAGGCCGATGATCTGGGGGGAGGTCCAGGAGTACTCGACGCCGCCCCAGGAGGTCAGGAGGGTCACGGCGACGATGGCGCCGGAGAGGGTGACGATGCCGGCGTAGTCGAGCTCGGACTCGCGGACCTTGCGCGGCAGGTGCAGGTACTTGGCGAGCAGGGCGACGATCACGGCGCCGACGGGCAGGTTGACCAGGAAGACCCAGTGCCAGCTGAGGGCGTCGGTGAGCAGGCCGCCGACGGCGGGGCCGGCGAGGGAGGCGCCGGCGAAGACCATGCCGAACATGCCGTAGTACTTGGCACCTTCGCGCGGGGTGAACAGTTCGCCGATGATGGCGAGGACGGAGACGAAGAGGCCTCCGGCGCCCAGTCCCTGCACGATGCGGAAGACGATGAGCAGTTCCATCGAGCCGGCCAGGCCGGACAGGGCGGAGCCGAGGAGGAACAGGCCCATCGCGGAGAGGTAGACGACCTTGCGGCCGAAGAGGTCTCCGAGCTTGCCGTAGATGGGCGTGGTCACGCTGCTGGCGATGACGTACGCGGTGGTCACCCACGCGAAGAGGTCGATGCCGCCGAGGTCGCCCGCGATGCGGGGAAGGGCGGTCGCGACGATCTGCATGTCGAGGATGGCCACGAACGCGGAGAGCATGCAGGCGACCATGACCGGGGTGACTTTGGTCCCGGAGGGGTGCAGCCCGCCGGATGCCGGAGCGGTGGGAGCGGACAAGGTGGTGCCGCCTTTCGAATCGGTGTGCGCGATCCCCGTCGCACCGGCCGCTGAGCTGCGGCCGGCGTCACCTGGCTACTCGGCCCGAAAGGGGCTGGGGGAAGGTCACGATGGTTGTGGGTGGTGGTGCGGGTGTGGTGGGGGGTGGGGCCGGCCCGTCCCGGGGGTGGACGGGCCGGCCACCTGAACGGCAGGTCCTCAGGGAACGAGGACGACCTTGCCGAGCTGGGCGCGCGCTTCCATGAGCTCGTGGGCCTTGGCGGCCTCCTCGAGCGGCAGGCGCTCGTGGACGACCGGCTTGACCTGGCCGGAGCTGATGAGCTCGAAGAGGTGGCGCTGGCCTTCGGCGATCGCCTCGGGCTTGTTGTAGAGCATCGCGTAGAGGCTGAAGCCCGCGACGTTCTTCATGCGGGACAGGGCCAGGGTGGGCAGGTCCGGGATGTCGCCGGAGGCCGAGCCGTAGAAGACGAGCGTGCCGAACTGGGCGGTGATGCCCAGGGACTTCAGCAGGACGTCGCCGCCGACGGTTTCGAGGACCACGTCGGCGCCGCGGCCGTCGGTGGCGGCGAGGACCTGGTCGACCCAGTCCTCGTCGCTGTAGTTGACGGTGACGTCGGCACCGAGCTCGCGGGCGAAGTCGCACTTGGCCTGGGTGCTGGCGGTCGCGATGACCTTGCCGGCACCGAGGGCCTTGGCGATCTGGACGGCGAGGTGGCCGACGCCGCCGGAGGCCGCGTCGATCACGATCGTCTGGCCGGGCTGGAGGCGGCCGGCCTCCTTGATCGCGTGGTACGCGGTCTGGGCGGGGCTCGGCAGCAGGGTCGCGGCGGCGGCGTCGAGGTCCTGCGGGATCTTGATGAGCCAGCCGGTGTCGGCGACGACGTACTCCGCGTAGGCGCTGTGGTCGATGTCGCCGACGACGCGGTCGCCGACGGCGAGGTCGGTGACGCCTTCGCCGACGGCCTCGATCGTGCCGGCGACGTCGCCGCCGGGGGCGCCGGGCAGACCGGCGTGGCCGCCGATCGGAATGCCCTGGCGGCGCTGGACCTCGGCGAAGGTGACGCCGATGGCCTCGGCGCGGATCAGAACCTGACCCGGACCGGGCTGCGGCTTCTCCACCTCTTCGAGGCGCAGGACAGACGGAGCGCCGTGCTCGTAGTGGCGGATGATTCGCATGATTTCTCCAAACGGTATTTCCGTCGAGCCGTCGCGCTGGGCCGCGGCTCCGTCCGGGGGACCGGATACATATGCATGTTGTCATGCATTTGATTGCGAGTCCACATGAGATGGCCTCGCGGGGGGTTTCTTTGCCAATTACTTAAAGACGGCGCGGGTGGGGTCGGTGACCCCGGCCCAGGTCTCCAGGGCCGTACGCAGGCCCTCGGCGACCTCCTCGGCCGACGCGCTGCGGTCCGCGGCCCAGGCGACGTATCCGTCGGGGCGGACCAGCACACCGGCGAGCTCCGGCTCCTCGGCGCACTCGGCGACGATGTGGCCGACGCGGCCGGCCCACTTCAGCGGCGCGGCCCACTCCTGGTACACCTCGGAAATCTCCGGGCGGCCGGCGAGGTCGAGCAGCGCGAAGTTGCCCCGGCGCAGGTACTTCGGGAGGGTCTGGGTGCCCTCCTCGGTCTTCAGCGTCAGGTCGCGGGCGAAGTCGCCGAGCAGCCGGTGCTCGGGGCCCTCGATGGCGTAGCGGACCCGGACACCGCTGAGCATCTCGGCGATGTGGCGGTTGACCTGGTCCTTGGTCATGAGCTCCTGGAAGAGCGCGCGCAGCTGGGTCACGTACGGGTCGGGGTTCATCAGCGCGATCTGGGCGCGGGTGTTGGCCAGGACGGCGCGGGCCGGCTCCTGGCGCTCCTTGTCGTACGTGTCGAGCAGACCCTCGGAGCCCCAGCCGTTGATGGTGGCGGCGAGCTTCCAGCCGAGGTTGAGGGCGTCCTGCAGACCCAGGTTGACGCCCTGGCCGCCGACGGGGAAGTGGGTGTGCGCGGCATCGCCGGCCAGCAGGACGCGCCCGGAGCGGTAGGTCTCGGCCTGGCAGGCGGAGTCGGTGAACCAGGACAGCCAGCGCGGCTCGCTCGCGCCGAGGTCGTCGCCCCAGATCTCGCGGAGGCTCTCGGTGAACTCCTCCAGCGTGAGCTCGGAGCCCGCCTCCTTGGTGGTCTCGAAGTCGAAGGTGGCGACGCGGTGGTAGGTGTCGTCGAGCGGCACGCAGAAGAGCAGGCCGCGCTCGGTGCGCTCCATGCCCATCGGGGCCTTCTCGCGGTCGGCGAGGACGACGTCGGCCAGGCGCGCGGTGACGCGGCCGCCGGTGCCGGGGAAGCCGATGCCCGCGGACTTGCGGACCAGGCTGCGGCCGCCGTCGGTGCCGACGACGTAGCGGCCGCGCAGGGTGTACGAGCCCTCGGGGCCGGTGACGTCGACCTCGGCGCCGTCCTCGTCCTGGCGGACGGCGGTCACCTCGTGACCGCGGCGGATCTCGACTCCGAACTCCTCGGCGCGCTCCTCCAGGAGCCGCTCGGTGCGGGTCTGCTCGGAGAGCAGCGCGTAGTTGTGGGCGCTGTCGAGCAGGGAGAAGTCGACCCAGACGTCGAGGCCGGCGAAGTGGCCGTTGCTCCAGGAGTGGGCACCGTCGCGGAACCGGTCGGCGAGGCCGCGGCGGTCGAGCGACTCCAGCGAGCGGGCGTGCAGCCCGAAGGCCTTGGAGTGGGGGGTCCGCTCGGTGAGGCGCTCCAGTACGACGGGCTTGGCGCGGGCGATGCGGAGTTCGGAGGCGAGCAGCATGCCCACCGGACCTCCGCCGACGATGAGGACGTCGAAGTCGAAGTCCTTGGTGTCCGGCATTGCAGTCCTTCCAGAGGGGGGATGGGGGTGTCTATGACGAGGAAAAACTATATGCTTGCTGTCATGCAAACGCTTGTGAGCATACACATGCTCGCTGTCCTCAATCGCCGCGCCTAGGATGTTCGCCATGGAGACTTCGACCACCAGGCAGAAGACCGCGCAGCTCCCCTCCGCGCAGGGCGCTCTGGCAGCCGCCGACCCACTGGACGCGGTCGGCCCGGCCTTCTCGCGGCTGCGCCGCGCTTCCGCGCTGAACGTGGAGAGCCCGGTGTCCCGCAAGGACATGACCCGGACTTTGGTGCTCAACATCGTGGAAGAGGGACCGGAACACGACGGGCAGGAGATCACCGTCGGAGTCGTCGCCGAGCGCCTCGCGGTGGACCCCTCGGTGGCCAGCCGCATGGTCACCGACTGCATCTCCGCCGGCTACCTGGTCCGCGCCGCGTCCCAGCAGGACGGACGCCGGACGATCCTGCAGATGTCGGACGAGGGACTGGCGATGCTGGCGGCGTTCCGCCGTCACCAGCGGGCCGCCTTCGAGTTCATCACCCGGGAGTGGCCCGACGACGAGCGCCTGCAGTTCGCCCGCCTGCTGATCAAGTACGTCGACTCGGTCGCCGAGATGCGCGGCACCCAGGCCGACGGATAACCGCCAGTCCCTCATCCCTCAGCGCGCCAGGATCCGGCGCAGCGCCGCCGTCAGCGCCGCGCCCTGCTCACCGGCGGGGACGGCGGCCGGGGTGCGCCACGCGACGACTCCGTCCGGTCGCACCAGGACGGCGCCCGAGTCCGCCACGCCGTAGGCGGCGGCCCAGCGGCCTTCCGGGTCCGCCAGCGCCCCGCCGCCGGCGGCCGGCGCGATGCGGTGGAAGGCGAGGTCGACGCCGAGCGCCGTGGCGGCCGCGCCGGCCGCGTCGGCCCAGGAGCCGCCGTCCGCCCCGGCCAGCAGGACGAAACCGGCGCCGAACAGCTCCAGCGTGGACAGCGGCGCGCCGTCACGCTCCAGCACCACGTACGGAGCGCGGGTGCCGGGCTCGCCGCGCAGGGTGCGCGGGTCGGAGGTCAGCGGCGGCCGCTCCACGCCTGCCTCGGTGATGAAGGCACCGGAGGGGTAGGCCTGGCCCATCGTCACGGTCATCGCGTCCTCGGTGGCGGCCTTCTCCTCCTCGGTCGCGGTGCCCGAGCGCAGGGCGAGCTGGAGCGAGCCCTGCCGCGCGGTGTGGGTGCCGACCGGCCGGCGCTCTTCCTGGTAGGTGTCGAGCAGGGCGGTGCCCGCGGCGCCCTTGGTCACCAGGGCCAGCTTCCAGGCCAGGTTGAAGGCGTCGGCGATGCCGGTGTTGGCCCCGTAGCCGCCGGTGGGCGGGATCTGGTGGGCGGCGTCGCCCGCGATCAGGACCCGGCCCTGGACGAAGTTCCCCGTGACGAGTTCGGCCATGTCCCACGGGAAGCGGGAGCGGACGGTGACCTCGACCTCGTCCGAGCCGATCGCGGCGGAGACCAGCTCGGCGCAGCGGGCGTCGGTGAAGTCGTCGAGGCCCTCGCCCTTTTCGGGGTCGTAGCCGACGATCAGGGTGCCCTCGGTGAGGGTGTCGTCGTGCACCAGGATGCCGGTGACCGTGTCGTTCTTGACGTGGACGACGCTGTAGCGGCGGTCCCCGAGGACCGCGCCGAAGTCGGCGCCGAACGCGATGCTGACGTGCCGGGAGAGCACTCCGCGCCCCTCGCGCACCAGACCCAGCGACTCCCGTACGGTGCTGCGCGGCCCGTCGGCGGCCACCAGGTAGTCGGCGGTCAGGGTGGTCTCGGTGCCCTCCGCGTCCTTGACGACGGCCGTGACACCGCCCTCGTCCTGCGTGAAGGAGACCAGTTCCGTGCTGAACCGCAGGTCGGCTCCGAGCTTCTCGGCCCGGGCGCGCAGGATCGGCTCCAGCCGGTCCTGGGGCAGCAGCAGCAGCTTGGAGGGAGTCAGGTCGGCGAGCTCGTCGCCCCCCTCCAGTTCCTCCTTGCTGAAGAGGACCTCGCCGGCCAGGGAGACCACGCCCGCGCGGGTCTTGTGCTTCTCGAAGCCGGACGCGGCGGCCTTGGCGGCCGCCTCGACGCCCACCGTGCCCAGGATCTCGGCCGTACGGGGGTAGTAGCCGACCGCGCGCGGGTGGATGGAAGTGCTGGGGTGCCGCTCGACCAGGGTGCAGGGCACGTTGTGATGGGCGAGGAACACCGCGGTGGAGAGGCCGACGAGGCTGCCACCGACGATCAGTACATGCGTGCCGCTCTTACTCACAAAGAACCCCTCTCGCGGATACCGGTCTGTGCGGATCGTGGCAGCGGCCGGTGGACCTGAACTCGAACTCCGCTCGCAGCAACAGGGAGCCGGCGCCTCAGGCCTTGACGCGGTACGTCGACCAGGAGCTGTCCGCGGTGAACCCGAGGCGGCGGTTGAGGGCGACGACGGCGTCGTTGCGCACGTCGTTCCAGGCCTGGACGAGGGCGACCTGCCCGTTCTCGCGGGCGGTACGGGCCAGCAGGTCCGCCTTGAGCCAGGTGCCCAGGCCCCGGCGGCGCCGGTCGGCGAGCACGAGGGTCTCCCCCGCGTCGGCCATCGGGCTGTCGCGGACGAACACGGTGGCGTACCCCACGACTTCGCCGGTCGCGGCGTCGACCGCGGCGGTCACGTGCTGGCGGTGCCCGGCCCGCTCCGCCTCGGCCTCGCGCGCGCGGACGTCGTCGGCGGTGGGGGTGCGCACCTGCGCCTGGCCGTTGACGGGGGCGTCCAGGGCGCCCCAGGCACGGGCGTAGGAGCCCACGAGTTCGTCGGGGCAGCGGTCGGTCCAGCTCACCAGGCGGTGTCCGGGGACCGCGCGGGCGGCGAGTCCGTCGAGTCCGGCGGCGGCCGGGCCCTTCAGGAAGAGGCGGTTGCGCAGGTTGGTGCCGCGCAGTTCGGCGCCGCAGCCGGAGGCGAAGGCCTCGGCCGCGGGGGTGTGCGGGGCGTCGACCATCAGGTGGCCGCGGCCACGGGCGCGCAGTTCGGCGCGGGCGGCGTCGACCAGGGCGGTGCCCGCGCCGCGGCGGCGGAAGGACGGGAAGACCCACAGCGAGCCGTGACCGGGTCCGGCAGGGTCGCCGAGGTCGAGGCCGAGCTTGGTGACACCGACGGGCGTGTCACCGTCGAAGGCGGCCAGGACGATCCGGTCGGCGCCGTGCCGGCGTTGCAGCAGCCGGGCGAGCAGGGCCTCCGACACCGGTGGGTCGGCGGGCAGTTCGAGACTCATCGTCTCCTGGAAGCCCGGAACGAGCAGGGTGATCGTCGCCGGGTCGTCACCGTCGAGGCTGCGGATGTCCATGGCCACCATCGTCCACGACGGCGCTCGAGATCCGATCGAGAACGGCTCGGGGCCCGGACGCCGCACCGTCCGGGCCCCGAGCTGCGGGAAGGCCGGCCGGGCCGCAGGGCCCGGCCGGCACGCGTTCACGCCTCTTGCGTCTCCGTGATCGTGATGGCCTGCACCGGGCAGGCCCGTACGGCCTCGCGCACCATCGGGTGGCCGGCGCCGTCCTCACGGCCGGAGACGACGGTGGAGAACCCGTCGTCGTCCTGCTCGAACACGAAGGGAACGGAGACGGCGCACTGGGCGGAGCCGATGCACCGGTCGGTGTCGATCGAGATGCGCACGGCGGCCTACCAGGTGACGGGGAGTTCGGAGACTCCCTGCAGGACGAAGGGCGCGTTGACCGGCACCTGGTCGGCCGGGACCGCCAGGCGCAGCGTCGGCACCCGGCGCAGCAGCGTGGCGAGGGCGATCTCCATCTCGGCGCGGGCCAGGTTCTGCCCGATGCACTGGTGGATGCCGTAACCGAAGGCGACGTGCCGGCCGGAGGGCCGGAAGATGTCCAGGTCGTCGGCCTTCTCGAAGGACTGCGGGTCACGGTTCATCAGCATCGTCGACAGGATCACCCCGTCGCCGGCCTTGATCAGGTGCCCCTCGGCCTCGATGTCCTCCTTGGCCACGCGCATCAGCATGTCGCCGATGGAGGCGTACCGCATCAGCTCGTCCACGGCCCTCGGCATCAGGGACTCGTCGGCGCGCAGCGCCTCCAGCTGCTCCGGGTGGGCCAGCAGCGCCATCGTGGACAGCGCGATCATGTTGGAGGTGGTCTCGTGTCCCGAGACCAGCAGGACGGTCGCGATCATCGCCAGCTCGTGACGGTCGACCTTGCCGTCCTCCAGCTGGCGGGCGATCAGCTCGTCGAGCAGGGTGTCGCCGGGCTCGGCCTGCTTGCGGCTGATCAGGTCGTCGAGGTACGCGAGGATCTCGGTGAACGCCTGCTGCGCCTGCGCCGCCTGCTCGGGGCCCGAGGAGGACAGCACGTGCCGGGAGCGCTCGTCGAAGTAGTGGTGGTCCTCGTACGGGACGCCCAGCAGCTGGCAGATGACGGCGGACGGCATCGGCAGGGCGTACTCGGTGAGCAGGTCGACGGTGGTGCCCGGGCCCTTGGCCAGCATCTTGTCGAGCAGGTCGTCGGCGTACTGCTGGATCACCGGGCGCAGCGCGTTGACCTGGCGGACGCCGAAGCTCGGCAGCACCATGCGGCGCTGGCGGGCGTGCACCGGGTCGTCGACGCCGACCAGCGGGGGCGCGGCGGCCTGCTGGCGCTGGGCCTCGATGCGCGGCGCGAGCAGCGGGAAGGCCGGGTCGAGGACGTCGGAGGAGAGGCGGGCGTCCGGGAACAGCTTGCGACCGAGCTCGTTGCCCGTCACCAGCCAGGCCACACGGCCGTTCCAGAGGGTGACCCGGGAGATCGGGCCCTCCTCGCGCAGTTCGTCGTACCCGGGCGGCATCTGGTAGGGGCACTTGCGCTGGATCGGGTAGGCAGGAGCGTCCTCGGCCCCGTCCGCCAGCGTCTTCGGCGCGTCGAGTGTGTCGGTCATGGGTTCTCCTGGGTGTGTGGCCGGCGGCGGCCGTGCGTGGGGTCCGACTGGGGAGGGGGGCGGCGTTCAGAGTCCGCCGGTGACGCGCAGGGCCTCGCCGTGGACGTTGCCGTTGGCGGCGGAGCCCAGGAAGACGATCGTGCGCGCGACGTCCTCGGGGGTGTTCATCCGCCCCGACGGCAGGGACTTGGCCTTGTTCTCCAGGAAGGCGGGCGAGGCGTGGGCCAGGACGTTCTCGGTGAGGGTCTGACCCGGGACGACCTGGTTGACGAGGATCCCCGCGGGGCCCAGTTCCCAGGCGAGGCTGCGGACCAGCCCGAACAGCCCGGACTTGGCGGCGCCGTACGCGCCCGCGCCGATCATCCCGGAGTTCGCGAGCCCGGCGCCGATCAGCACGATGCGGCCCCAGTCGCGGCCGCGCATGTGGGGCAGGACGGCCTGGATGGTGTGGAAGACGGCGTCGACCGAGGTGCGCAGGACCCGCTGCCACTGCTCGACGGGGACCTCCTCGAAGGCGGGCATCTGCCGGCCGGGCCGCGGGATCGCGTCGCCCCACTCCACCGCGCTGGCGACGAGCACGTCGATGCCGCCCCATTCGGCGCCGACCGCGGCGACGGCGGCGCGGATGGAGTCCTCGTCGGCGAGGTCGTAGCGGACCACGCAGGAGGTGCCGCCGGCAGCGGCGACCTGCTCGGCCGTCTCCTTCGCGCCCGCCTCGTCGGAGTGGTAGGTGATCGCGACGCGCGCACCCTCCGCCGCGTAGGCGACGGCGGTGGCCCGGCCGATGCCCCGGGAGGCGCCGGTGACGAGCACCACCTTGTCCGTGAGATCCGTCTTCATCGTCCTGCCGCCTTCGTGGTCTGGTGGGCGCCGGCCGGGCCGGCGCCGATGCTCTGCCCGTGCCGGAAGAAACCGTCGGGGTCGTAGGCGCGCTTGATGTCGCGCAGCCGGGGGGCGTTCTCCGCGTAGTGGTCGCCCTCCCAGTCCGCCGGCACCCGCGAGCTGGGGAAGTTGATGTACGAGCCGGTGGCCAGCGGAGCGAGGGCCGCCCCGCAGCGGTCGGCCCACTCGTCGAGCTCGGCCGGGCCCCGGGTCGCCGACTCCTCGTCGCGCGTGGCGATCTGGAAACCCGTCAGGAACTGCGCGTCGCGGTGGACGTACGCGGTCTCGGTGCGGCCGATCCGGTTGGCCGCGCCGCCGAGCGCGATGCACAGCAGGTAGCGCTCGTTGTCGAGGTCCGGGTTCCAGGCCCGCAGCAGGCTCTCGGCCTCGGCGCGGGTCACGGGCCGGCCGGTGAGCCGGTAGGCCTGGCGGGTGTACGGGTGGCGGTGGCCGATCGCGTCCGGGTGGGTGCCGGTGCGGTGGCACTGCTGGACGGTCTTGGATCCGCACAGCGCCTCGTGCATGACCTCGGCGTACGCTCCGGGCGCCCCGACCTCGCGGTGCACGGGCTTGGCGTCGGCGGCCTCGGTGAGCTCGTCGAGGGCCCGCTCCAGCTCCTCGGGCGCCCCGTGGTGCACGCCCCAGACCTTGACGACCGGCTTGCCGCCGGGCCCGAACATGCCGGGCAGTACGACCAGGGAGGTGCCGAGGTCCTCGGAGGCCGCGGCGGCCCAGGCCTGCCATGCGGCCAGGACGGCGGGGGCGTCCTCGTAGGACCAGAGGGTCTCGAAGGCGGTCAGCAGCGGGGCGTCCACGGGGCGCAGCTCGAACTCGGTGACGATGCCGAAGTTCCCGCCGCCGCCGCCGCGCAGCGCCCAGTACAGGTCGGGGTGTTCGTCCGCGGACGCGCGGACGGTCCGCCCGTCGGCGAGGACGACGCGGGCGGAGAGGATCCGGTCGCTGGCGACGCCGAACTTGCGGGTCTGCCAGCCCAGTCCGCCGCCGGTCAGGAAGCCGCCCTGGCTGACGGTGGGGAAAGTGCCGGTGACGATCTGGCGGCCCTGGGCCTTCAGGACGTCGAGGGCGTCGAGGGACTGCACGCCGGCGCCGATGCGCACGGCGGGGCCGTCGGCGACCGCGTGGTTCATCCGGGACAGGTCGATGACCAGGCCCGGGCCGGTGGACCAGCCGTTGAAGCTGTGGCCGGAGCCGCGCACGTGAGCCTGTACGCCGCTGTCCTGGGCGTGCCGCACGCAGGCGAGGACGTCCTCGGGGGACTCGCAGTAGGCGACGGCGTACGGGGTCACCGAGTCGTACTCGGTGTTCTGCAGTTGCCTGGCGAGCCGGTACCCCGGATCGGACGGGAGAACCAGCTCACCCTTGAGTTCGTCGCGCAGCATGGGGTTCTTTCCTCCGTGTATTCCCGGTCCGGGGTACGAGACGGGTCGGCCGTCCGGCTACTTGTCGATGCCGAACTTGCGGGCGCTGACCTTGGAGCCCTCGTGGCCGCGCAGCAGGTCGCCCTTGGGCGAGTAGAAGTTGGCGCCGCCGGTGCCGACCCACTCGTCGTCGGAGACGAACTCGCCGGTGACGAAGACGTGCGCCTCGCCGACGTGCTCGCCCTCGGGGCTGACGGCGAGGATGTGGAAGTTGTAGTGGAAGGAATCCGGTCCGGTGGACTCCCAGTTGCCCAGGCCGATGTTCTTGGCGTTGACCTGGTAGCAGGTGACGCCGCCGTCACCGGTGAAGGACGCCAGTCCGAACACGGACTTACCGTCGTCCTCCAGCTCCGTGGTCCAGGTTCCGACCAGCCTCGCGTCGGTCATGGCGATTCTCCTGACATGGGTTTCGGTTTGCGTGGTGTGCCGTCGATACGGTGCCGCCCCGGGCTGGAGCCGTACTTGAACGGCCCTTCAGCGGGGCGCAGATGGTCATCGGCCGCGCCACATCCCGGCGCAGGCGTGCGGGTTGCGGTGGGTGCGGTGCCAGCCGCTGCCGGGAACCCCGGTGCCCTGGGCCGGTGCCTGTGCGGCGGCGGCCCGCCGGGCCAGCAGGGAGGTCAGGACGGCGGTGAGGGCGGCGGTCTCCTCCGCGGAGGGATTGCCGCCGGTGATCTTCCAGGTGGTCGTCATGCGTTGTCCTCCTCGCGGCTCACACCGGCGGGTTGCCGTGCTTGCGGGACGGGATGTCGGCGTACTTGGAGCGGAGCATCGCGAGCGAGCCGATGAGCGCCGAGCGGGTCTCGGCGGGGTCGATGACGTCGTCCACCAGGCCGCGTTCGGCGGCGTAGTAGGGGTGCATCAGCTCGGTCCGGTACTCCTTGATCTTCTGCGCCCGCTCGGCGTCGGGGTCCTCGGCCGCCGCGATCTCCCGCCGGAAGATGACGTTGGCCGCGCCTTCGGCGCCCATCACCGCGATCTCGTTCGTGGGCCAGGCGAGGGAGATGTCGGCGCCGATGGAGCGCGAGTCCATGACGATGTACGCGCCGCCGTAGGCCTTGCGCAGGATCAGTTGGATCCGCGGGACGGTGGCGTTGCAGTAGGCGTACAGCAGCTTCGCGCCGTGCCGGATGATGCCGTTGTGTTCCTGGTCGACGCCGGGCAGGAAGCCGGGTACGTCGACGAGGGTGACCAGCGGAATGCTGAAGGCGTCGCAGAACTGCACGAAGCGGGCGGCCTTCTCGCTCGCGTGGATGTCGAGGACCCCGGCCATCGCGGAGGGCTGGTTCGCGACGATCCCGGTGACGTGGCCGTCGAAGCGGGCCAGCGCGCACACCACGTTCTGCGCCCAGGCGGGCTGGGTCTCGAAGTACTCGCCGTCGTCGACGATCTCCTCGATGACCTTGCGGATGTCGTAGGCCTGGTTGGGGTTGGCCGGGACGAGGCCGGCGAGGGCGTCGGTGCGCCGGTCGGCGGGGTCGTCGGTCTCCTCGCGGGGGGCGGTCTCGCGGTTGTTGGAGGGCAGCAGCGACAGCAGGAACCGTACGTCCGCGAGGCAGCTCTCCTCGTCGTCGTACGCGAAGGCCGCCACGCCGGAGACCGCCGCGTGGACGTCCGCGCCGCCGAGGCCGTTCTGGGTGATCTCCTCACCGGTCACCGCGCGGACCACGTCGGGACCGGTGATGAACATCTGCGAGGTCTCCCGGACCATGAAGACGAAGTCGGTGAGGGCCGGGGAGTACGCGGCGCCGCCGGCGCAGGGGCCCAGCATCACGGAGACCTGGGGGATGACGCCCGAGGCGCGGGTGTTGCGCTGGAAGATGCCGCCGTAGCCGGCGAGGGCGGTGACGCCTTCCTGGATACGGGCTCCCGCGCCGTCGTTGAGGCTGACCAGGGGGGCGCCGGCGGACTGCGCGAGGTCCATCACCTTGTGGATCTTCTGGGCGTGGGCCTCGCCGAGGGCGCCGCCGAAGATGCGGAAGTCGTGTGCGTACACGAAGACGGTCCGCCCGTGGACCGTGCCCCAGCCGGTGACGACCCCGTCGGTGTAGGGCTTCTTGTCCTCCAGCCCGAATCCGGTGGCCCGGTGCCGGCGCAGGGCCTCGATCTCGTGGAACGAGCCCTCGTCGAGCAGCAGCTCGATGCGCTCCCGTGCCGTCAGCTTGCCCTTGGCGTGCTGCCGTTCGGTGGCCTTGGGGTCGGGCCCGGCCACGGCCTGGGCCTTGATGTCGGCCAGTTCCGCGGCACGGTCCTGGATACGGGCGGGGGCGGCGTCAGTGATGCTCACGGGTTTCCTCCGGGACTGTTGGGAGGGGGGAGGTGTGCGGGTACGGCAGGGCCGGGGTTCACTGCCACAGGCCCATCAGCTGCCGGAACAGGGCCGTCTCGGTCTCGTCGAACGGGAGATCCGGGCGCAGCCTCTCGGGGTGCCGGGGAGGGGGCCCCTGCGGGACGCTCGTCTCCTCGGGCGGGAACCAGACCCAGATGCTGCCCGCCGCGACCAGCATCTTGTAGACGGCGTGGAGCACTCGGTGCGGTCTCATACGCGCGGCCTCCGTTCTGTGGGCCGGGAACGCACATCGGAACCAGCCAACCCTCGCCCGGCGCCCTCGACGTCCCGTGGAAGTCCGCTTGAGGACCGGTCTCGGGTGCGCCGGTGCGCGTACAGGGCCGTGAGGGCCGCGGCCACGGTGACCAGGCCGCCGACGTACAGGCCGGAACGTGCCCCGTAGTGCTCGCAGAGCCATCCGACGAGGAGGGCGCCGAGCGGGGTGGACCCTTGAAGGATCATGGTGTAGAGGGCCAGCACGCGGCCCCGGTAGCGCGGGTCGCTGCCGAGCTGGACGCGGTGGTTGGCGGCCTGGGCGAAGGAGATGGTGGCGAAGCCGGTGGCCGCCAGCAGCGGGATCGCGAGGGCGTAGCTGGGCGCGAGGCCGCTGGCGGTCTCCAGTACGCCGAAGGCGAGGGCGGCGCCGATGACCAGTCCGGGGCCGGGCCGGCCGCGGCGGGCGGTGCCGGCGAAGGCACCGAGCAGGGAGCCGGCCGCCATGGCGGTGGTCAGCAGTCCGAAGCTCGCCGATCCGGAGTGGAAGACGGTCTTGGCGAGCAGCGGCAGGGTGAGCGCGAAGTTGAAACCGAACATGCCGACGGCGGCGACGAGGCCGAGGGGCATGACGAGGTCGGGCCTGCCCCGGATGTAGCGCAGCGCGTCGGCGATCCTGGCGCCGTCCTGGGCGCCCCCGGTGCGCTGCAGCTCCTTCGTGCGCATCATCATCAGACTGGCGACGGTGGCCAGGTAGCTGAGCGCGTTGAGCAGCATCACCGGCCCGGTGGAGTCGGATCCGCTGATCAGGAGACCGGCGAGGGCAGGGCCGAGGATGCGCGCGGTGTTGAAGTACGCGGCGCTGAGGGCGGAGGCGTTGGGCAGCAGCTCGCTGCCGACCAGCTCGCTGACGAAGGACATCCGGGTGGGCGACTCGACGGCGGACACGGCGCCCAGGGAGCCGGCGAAGACGAGGATGACCGGCAGGCTCGCCCGCCCCGCCAGCACCACCAGGGCGAGGAGCAGGGCGAGCAGCCCGGCCGCGAGGTTCGCGAGGATCAGCAGCCTGCGCTTGTCGTACCGGTCGGCGAGTCGTCCCCCGTACAGGGTCAGGAGCAGCGTGGGGGTGAACTGCACGGCCGTGACGAGCCCGAGGGCGGTGGCCGAGTCGCCGCTGAGCGACAGCACCAGCCAGTCCTGGGCGACGAACATCATCCAGGTGCACATCACGGACAGCAGCTGACCGGTGGCGAAGAGCCTGAAGTTGCGTACGGACAGGGACTGGAACACGTCAGTAGCGGTAGTGGTCCGGCTTGTACGGGCCCTCGACCGGGACGCCGATGTAGTCGGCCTGCTCCGGGCGGAGCGTGGTCAGCCTGACGCCGA
>NZ_JBEZLW010000030.1:0-84678 GCF_040652395.1 Streptomyces sp. NPDC048269 | reverse complement strand
GGGGGACCCTGTGGGAGAGTAGGACGCCGCCGAACAATCATTGCGGAAGCCCCGCACCAGACCCTTCGGGGTCCGGTGCGGGGCTTTTCTGCGTTCAGCTCGACGTGTAACTCGACGGTCCGGCGGTGACGTGACGGGCGTCGAAATGGGCCGGGTGGGTGGCTGAGGATCTTCACGTGTCCTGCGGATGCCCGGCATGGGGTCCGGATGGATCCGGGCTGACGGCTCGTAGGGTTGGGGGTATGGGCTACGACCTCGTCATCTTCGACAACGACGGCGTGCTGGTGGACAGTGAGCCGCTCGCCAACAGCATCCTCGCCGGGTACCTGAGCGAGCTGGGGCACGCGACCTCCTACGAGGAATCGCTCCGCGACTACATGGGAGCCGCCGTGCACCGGGTGCACGACCTCGTCCTGGAGCGGACCGGGGAGAGGCTGCCGGCCGACTTCGACGAGACGCTGTACGCGCGCACCTTCGCCGCGTTCGAGCGGGACCTGAAGCCCGTCCCCGGAGTGGAGGAAGTGCTCGGGGCGCTGACCGCGAACGGCATCGGGTACTGCCTGGCCTCCTCGTCGAGCCACGAGCGGATCCGGGTCGGGCATCGGGCGGCCGGGATCGACGGGTGGTTCGAGGAGGAGTGGATCTTCAGCTCCGAGGACGTCGGCCAGGGGAAGCCGGCGCCCGACCTTTTCCTGCACGCGGCCCGGTCGATGGGCGTCGAGCCCGCGAGGTGCGTCGTCGTCGAGGACAGCCCGCTCGGTGTGCGGGCAGCACTCGCCGCGGGCATGGACGTCTTCGCGTTCACCTCGATGGTGCCCGCCGAGCAGCTCGGCGGGGCAACCGCGTACTTCGGTGACATGAAGCAGCTCCCGGGGCTCCTGCAACTGCCCGTGTGATCGCTCTACCCACCGGTAGCCCCGGGGCCTACGCTGACCCGCCATGACGGTTGATGTGCGGCTGCGGCGCGGGCGTTGCGCTCTGGGGTTCAGCTTCTTCGCGCAGGGTGTCGCCTTCGCCCTGCTCGTGACCCGGATTCCGGCCATTCAGGACCGGTACGGGATATCCGACGGGCTGCTGCCCGCCTTCCTCGCCGCCGTGCCGGTCCTCGCGGGCGCGTCGAGCGTCGCCACCGAGCACCTCGTGAAGAGGGTGGCGCCCAGTGCGGTGCTCAGGTGGGCGCAGCCGTTGGTGCTGCTGTCCCTGCTGGGGGTCGGGGCCGGCAGCCAGTTGTGGCACGTGGCCGTGGCCCTCGGGGCGTTCGGTCTGTCGGTCGGTGCGCTGGACGCCTCGATGAACATGCTCGGGGTCAGCCTGCAGCGGGCGTACGGGCGCAGCATCATGCTGGGTTTCCACGCCGCGTACAGCTTCGGCGGGATCCTAGGTGCCTCGGCCGCATGGGCCGGGGCGCACTGGCACCTGGACCTGTTCGTCTCCTACCTGCCCGCCGTGGTCCTGCTGCTGCCGCTCGCCCTGCTGGCGAGCCGCGACTACGTGGACACGCCCCCCGGCGCGGTGCAGGAGAAGGGGCTGGGCGCCGGCGGCGGCAAGCTGCTGCTGCCGCTGTGCCTGGTGATGGCGTGCGCGTACATCGGCGACTCGACGGTGGCGAACTGGAGTGCCAAGTACCTGCAGGACGTGCTGGGGAGCTCCGAGCAGCTGGCGACCGTCCCGTACAACGTCTACATGGTGACCACCCTCCTCGGGCGGGCCGTCGGGGACCTGGGCGTGCGGCGGTTCGGGGCCGCGGCCGTCGTGCGGGCGGGGACGGTGGTCGCGGCCTCCGGTTTCGCCGTGGTGGCGGCCGCTCCCGGCGCGTGGGTGGGGATGCTCGGTTTCACGCTGCTGGGGATCGGGCTGTGCGTGATCGTGCCGCAGACCTTCGCCGCCGCCGGGAGGCTCTTCCCGGGTGCGTCGGACACCGCCGTTGCCCGGCTGAACATATTCAACTACGTCGGCTTCCTCATCGGGTCGCCGCTCGTCGGCGGGATCGGGGACGCCTGGAGCTACCGGGGCGCGATGCTCGTGCCGATGGTCCTCGTCCTGATCACCCTGTTCTACGCCCGCTCGTTCGGACCTCGGGAGGCCCGATACGGTGTCGGACATGAGCGGCCGCGGGTTGTTGATGTGGGACGAGGCGGTAACGAAGTATGACTTCGGGCCCAGCCATCCGATGGATCCGGTGCGTCTGGCGCTGACCATGGGCCTGGTACGCGCCTTCGGGCTGGACCGGGACATGGAGGTGCGGTCCGGCCGGGCGGCCGGGGACTCGACGCTGAAGCTGGTCCACCGGGAGGACTACGTCGCCGCGGTGCGCGAGGTGTCGGCGGATCCCGGGGTCGCCGACGGTTCGTACGGGCTGGGCACCATGGACGATCCGGCCTTCCCCGGCATGCATGATGCCTCGGCTCTGATCGCCGGGCAGTCGGTGGCGGGCGCGGAGGCGGTCTGGCGCGGTGAGGCCGAGCACGCCGTGAACTTCGCCGGCGGGCTGCACCACGCCATGCCGGGCGGCGCGGCAGGTTTCTGCGTGTACAACGACGCCGCCCTGGCCATCGCGCGGCTGCTGGAGCTGGGGGCCGAGCGGGTCGCGTACGTGGACGTGGACGTCCATCACGGGGACGGTGTGCAGGCGGCGTTCTGGGACGACCCGCGGGTGCTGACCATCTCCCTGCACGAGCATCCGCGGACGCTGTTCCCGCAGACCGGCTGGCCGGAGGAGACGGGCGGGCCGGCGGCCGAGGGGTCGGCGGTGAACGTCGCGCTGCCTGCGGGGACCGGGGACGAGGGGTGGCTGCGGGCCTTCCACGCGACGGTGCCGGAGCTGCTGGCGGACTTCCGGCCGCAGGTGCTCGTGACCCAGCACGGGGCGGACACGCACTTCGAGGACCCGCTCGCACACCTGGCGGTGTCCCTGGACGCCCAGCGGGCCGTCCAGGAGGCCTGTCACCGGCTCGCGCACGAGCATGCGGACGGGCGGTGGCTCGCACTGGGCGGCGGCGGGTACGCGGTCGTGGACGTCGTGCCGCGGTCGTGGACGCACCTGGTGGCCATCGCCGCGCACCGGCCCGTCGACCCGGAGACGGCGGTCCCGGCCTCGTGGCGGGACGAGGTGTACGCGCGTACGCGCGCGCTGGCGCCGGCCCGGATGACGGACGGGCGCACGCCGCAGTGGCGGGACTGGGAGGCGGGCTACGACCCGGCGGACCGCACGGATCAAGCCGTTCTGGCGACCCGGCGCGCGGTGTTCCCGCTGCGCGGAATGCTGACCTGACCGATGTGCCGTTACGCCGACTGTGCGGCTGTTCACCGGAACTGATGATCCACCAGGTTCTTTGAGGCAGCATCGGAGGGTGTTGAGCACCGGCGCGCTGCGTGCGCATCTGCTGGCCGCCCGGTTGGCCGGGCCGATCGCCACCTCCCGTGAGGAGAGCCTGCGCAGCTACCGGCTGTTCGCGGCGCGCGATCCGCGGGTGCTGCTCGGGCTGGACCCGGAGTGGGGCTGGGGCGCGGGTGACCTGTTGGGGCTGATGGCGGACAAGTGCGGGGTCTCGGCGGACCCCGCGCACGTCAGCGGGCCGGACGTGATCGATCCGGAGCTGACGGTGGCGGCGCTGGAGGCGTTCGCGGGGCGGCTGCGCGTGGCGGCCGGGGCGCGGTCCCCGGTGCTGTTCGGGACGGGCCACCCGCATCGGCTCCTGGGGTTCTACGCCGGATTGGCCGAGGCGATGTCGGCGGCGGGATGTGTTGTCCTCACCCCGGCGCAGGGGACGAGTGTCGACATGACGACCCGGTTCGGCGTACGCACGTACAGCATCGATTACGTACGGGGGGTCGCACTGGTGCGGGAACCCGGCGTGCGGCCGACGGGGAGTGTGACCGGCGCACACTCCCATTCGCCCCTGCCGGTTCGGATCGCGCTGGGGGCCCTCGCGGAGGCCGGCGGGCCGCTGCCGGAGCTCGTTGTGGGGGATCACGGGTGGGTCTGCGGTGCAGGTCAGCTGGGTGTGGAGGCGATCGGGCTGGCGGATACCAATGATCCGGCGCTGTTCGTCGGCGAGGCCGAGGGGCGGGTCTCGGTGGCCGTTCCGCTCGATGACGCGGTGCGTGCGGACTACTACCGACCGCTTACGCGCTATGTACTCAATCGGGCGAGTCTGTCGGGGTGAAAGGAGTGGCCGTAGCTCCTCTTCCCCACTCGTATCACGCGCCCCTACTCTGGGGAGTGAGCGTGCGACGACGAGGAGTAACCGGAGGGGAAGCCGGTGCCCGTCATGCGCGGAAGGTCAAGGTGTGTCATGGCTGCTGGCGAGAGGCCTCTCAGTGAGGTTCAGTTCCTGACCGTGGCGGAGGTCGCCTCGGTGATGCGAGTGTCGAAGATGACCGTGTACCGCCTGGTGCACAACGGTCATCTGCCCGCAATCCGGGTGGGCCGGTCCTTCCGGGTCCCCGAAAATGCGGTTCACGAGTACCTCCGAGAGTCCTATGTGGGGGTGGAGTCGGCCTGAGACTGCTGCCCGTGACTCCCTGGAAGGGCTCGGATTACAAGCTCAGAGCTTGGGCGGGTAGGCTAGGCCGACGTAGGTCGTGTGGGCCCAGACGCCCCGCACCAGTAAAGAGAAGTGAGCGAGGGTAGTCGTGGGCTCTGTTATCAAGAAGCGGCGCAAGCGGATGGCCAAGAAGAAGCACCGCAAGCTGCTCAAGCGCACCCGCGTCCAGCGCCGTAACAAGAAGTAGACGGCAGCTGTACGTGTTTTCCGCAGCCCCTCCACCATTCTGGTGGGGGGGCTGCGGTGCAGCCGGGGGACTTCTTCGAGGGAGGCGCTGAGCACGTGGGCAAGGTCGTACTCGTCACCGGGGCTGCCCGGCAGCTGGGAGGCCGCTTCGTGCGCCGCATCCAGCGCGACCCGGAAGTCGAGCGGGTGATCGCGGTCGACGCGGTGACACCGCCGCACCGGCTCGGATCGGCCGAGTTCGTCCGTACGGACATCAGACAGTCGGCGATCGCCCGCGTGCTGGCCGAGCACGCCGTGGACACGGTGGTCCACCTGGCGGTCACCGGGGGCAGAACCGGCGGTGCGCACAGCACCGTCAAGGAAACGAACGTCATCGGGACGATGCAGCTCCTCGGGGCCTGCCAGAAGTCCCCGACAGTGCGACGGCTCGTGGTGAAGTCCAGTACCAGCGTGTACGGGGGCACCTCACGGGATCCGGCCGTGTTCACCGAGACCACACAGCCCAAGTCGCTGCCGGCGGGCGGCTTCGCCAAGGACGCCGCCGAGGTCGAGGGGTACGTACGCGGCTTCGCGCGCAGGCGGCCGGACGTCGCGGTGTGCGTGCTGCGGTTCGCGAACATCCTGGGGCCCTTCGCGGACTCGGCGCTCGCCGAGTACTTCTCGATCCCCGTGATGCCGACGGTGCTGGGCTATGACCCGCGGCTGCAGTTCGTCCACGAGGACGATGTCCTCGACGTGCTGCGGCTGGCGTCGCAGGAGCCGCGGCGGGGGACGCTGAACAGCGGGACCTTCAACATCGCGGGTGACGGCGTACTGCTGCTGTCGCAGTGCTCGCGGCGGCTGGGGCGGCCTACGCTGCCGCTGCTGCTGCCCGCCGTGACGTGGGTGGGGTCGGCGCTGCGGGCGGTGGGTGTCACGGACTTCTCGCCGGAGCAGATAAGGCTCCTCACGCACGGGCGGGTCGTGGAGACTTCGCAGATGCGGGAAGTGCTCGGTTTCGAGCCCATGTACACGACGGCCGAGACGTTCGCGGACTTCGCGCGCAGCCGGGGGAGCGGACTGCTGCCGCCGGAGCGGGTGGGGCGGGCCGTGGACCGGGTGGCTGCCATGCTGGGGGCAGACGGCTTGGATGCCGACGTCGACGCGGCTGAAGGAGCGAAGCGATAGTGGCGGATGCCAAGGTCATTCCCTTCGACGAGGACCGGTCGCGCCGGCGGGCCCCGCGCAGCGTGCGGGCGGTGTCCGCTCCGGAGCCGGTGGCCCGGCCCGTCGCTCCGGAGCCGGCCGGGGTGGAGTCCCGCGGCAGCTGGGACCGGCGGATCGCCGGTGGGCTGGCGTTCCTGCGGCGGCGGGTCACCGGGGACTACGAGGTCGACGAGTTCGGCTATGACAAGGAGCTGACGGACCAGGTCCTGATGTCCCTGATGCGCCCGCTGTACGACAAGTACTTCCGGGTCGAGGTCAAGGGCATCGAGAACATCCCGGCGGAGGGCGGTGCGCTGATCGTGGCGAACCACTCGGGGACGCTGCCGCTGGACGGGCTGATGCTCCAGGTCGCCGTGCACGACCACCACCCGGCGCAGAGGCACCTGCGGCTGCTGGCTGCGGACCTGGTGTTCATGCTGCCGGTGGTGAACGAGCTGGCCCGCAAGGCCGGTCACACCCTGGCGTGCGCGGAGGACGCGCAACGGCTGCTGGAGGCCGGGGAGCTGGTCGGTGTGATGCCGGAGGGCTTCAAGGGGATAGGGAAGCCGTTCGGGGACCGGTACAAGCTGCAGCGCTTCGGGCGGGGCGGGTTCGTGTCCACGGCGCTGCGCGCGGGAACGCCGATCGTGCCGTGCTCGATCGTGGGCGCGGAGGAGATCTACCCGATGGTCGGCAACGCGAAGACGCTCGCGCGGCTGCTGGGGATCCCGTACTTCCCGATCACGCCGACGTTCCCCTGGCTGGGGCCGCTGGGGGCGGTGCCGTTGCCGACGAAGTGGACGATCCAGTTCGGCGAGCCGATCGCCACCTCGGGTTATGCGGCGGAGGCGGCGGAGGATCCGATGCTGATGTTCAACCTGACGGACGAGGTGCGGGAGCAGATCCAGCACACGCTGTACAAGCTGCTGGTGCAGAGACGATCTGTTTTCTTCTGACCGTCGAGTGGGGTGGGGGGCTGGGTTGCCGCTGCGGCGACCCAGCCCCCCACCTCGTTACTCCGCGTCCTCCGCGTTGATGCCCAGGCCCGGGAGAAGACCCGGGAGCAGGGGCGGGAGGGTGATGTCCGGCCTGGGGATTTCCGGAACGCCCGGGGAGGGCGGCGCCGACTGTCCCTGGGGCGGGTTCAGCAGGTCGCCCGTACCGCCCAGGAGGCCGCCCGTGGCCGGCGGCCGGCTGCCGCTGCCCGAAGGCGACGGTGCGGGGCTGCCCGACGGGGTGCCGGAGGCGGGCGCGGACTGCTGTTTGGCGCCTGGGGTGCCGGGCTTGGCGGGGGAGCCGGGCGCGCCGGTACTGCGCGTCTGCTCCGGTGGCTTGGGGAGCAGACCCTGGAGCGGCGCCACGTCTTCGTCTATGGCCTGGAAGACCGACTCCACCTCACCGCCCACGTCCGTGAGCTGTACGGGGAGCTTCTCCCGGAGCTTGCCCCACGCGTCGCGGTGGGAGCGGGAGAACGAAGACAGCGTCTGGATCGGGCCGAGCTCGCCGTCCCGTTCGTACGCGGCCTGGAGGAGCCGGTGGCCCTCCTCCGCGTCGTGCTTCATTCCCGCCAGTGCTCGGCGGATCTCGCCCAGGACCTCGTGGTCCAGCACGCTTCCGCCCCGGCCGCGCTCCATCAGCCTGCGGGCTTCCGACAGGCGGTTCGAGGCCTGGTCGAGATAGAGCTCGCCCCGCTCCGAATCGTCCTTGGTCAGCCCGAGCTTCAGGTCCTCCACGCCCCGCTTCACGGGGTAGAGGTGGTCACCGGGCAGGGCGTCGGAACTGGCAGCGGCCACTCCGCTGAAGGCCCCCGCGGCCACACCCACGGTGAGGCCGCCCGCTGCGATGCCCTTGGACCAGCGGGAGCGGGGCCGCAAGTTCCGGAGCGAGGTCGCCCGGTGGGCGCCGCGGCCGGTCCGCTGTTCGGGCACTAGAGGGTCCGCGGCGGCACCGCCCCCGGCCCTCTCCTCCAACACCATGGCCTCCATGGCGGCGACGAGCTGGGCTCGTTGCACCACTTTGACCTCTGGGTCCAGCACCGGGCGCGGCATTCGTTCGCCGAGCACGCTCGCCAGGGCCAACAACCGGTCGTGGTCGGCAGGTTCGGCAGGTGCCTCGGACTGCTCGGCCGCCGAGTCCGGTTCCGAAAGGTCGGACGGGGTCCGATCCTCCAGGGCCTGGGCGAAGGCGTTCGCCCGCCGGTGCGGGGTCACGTTCGCGATCACTGGCGGCACCTCCTCTCGTCATGACGATCGACTCCCCAAGGTGTCCGGAAGGTTGCCTTCCTTGAGCACGTCCACCCTTTCGAGTGAGCGGCTTCAGGTAGGGCGTGTCCACAGGGAGCCTGCATTCCGCACAACGAGCGTCGCGGCACTTGGGTTACGGACGAAGGATGATCGGACCACAGCGTCATCGAGGGGTCACCAGATGTAAGTGAGGTTGCATTGATGTGTGCACGGTCAGCGGGCGTCGTCCGGGAGGAGGCGGGCCAGCGTGCGGACCGCCCGGTACTGGAGCGTCTTGATGGCGCCCTCGTTCTTTCCCATCACCCGGGCCGTCTCGGCGACCGAGAGGCCCTGCAGGAAGCGCAGGGTCACGCACTCCTGCTGCTGCGGATTCAGTTTCCGTACGGCCTCCAGCAGGGCCGCGTTGGAGAGGGACTCCAGGACGGAGTCCTCCGGGCTGCGCTCGACTTCGTTGGCGTCGAGCATCTCGCCGGTGGTGACCTCCAGCCGGAAGCGGCTGGACTTGAAGTGGTCCGCCACCAGGTTGCGGGCGATCGTCACGAGCCAGGCGCCGAAGTCGCGGCCCTGCCAGGTGAAGGTCGAGATGCGGCGCAGCGCGCGCAGGAAGGTCTCGCTGGTGAGGTCCTCCGCGGTCGCCTTGCCGCCGACGCGGTAGTAGATGTAGCGGTAGACCGTGTCGCTGTACTGGTCGTACAGCCGGCCGAAGGCGTCGGCCTCACCGGCCTGGGCGCGTTCGACCAGGTCCATCATGCGGGCCTGGTCGCTGTCCGCGGTGGGGCGGCGGTGGGTGGTGGCCTGGGTGCTCGTGCCGGCGGTGCCGGCAGAGCCCCCGGCCGCGCGGCCTCGTCTGCCCACCGTCGCTCCGCCGTCGGTCAGGGCATAGCAAGGACCGGCCGGGCCGAGGCCGGCAGGGACCGCGGTGGCGAAGGCGGGGACGGCGTACGCGGTGGGGACGAAGCCACGCAGGTGGTCGAGGACCGTTGCGCGCAGCGTAGCCAGGCCCGAGGCGTCAACCCCGACAGGTGGGTACACGGGACTCCCAGAGGCAGAGCTTCCATCACGTGCAGTGCGGGACCGTTCACCCGTCGTGGCGACAGATGGGCGGTGGCATGCGTTTGAGGAGAATAACGCTTCGTACAGGCAGCGCTACACCCAGTTGCTCAAATCACCGGTTCCGACACTTCCGTTGCGTGTCGAGGGCATATTCAGTAGCAGTTGGTGATCGATTCTTGATCACTTGCATGCGCGGAATGGACGCTTCTACGGGGGCCCGCGACCGGGTCGGGCATGCCGGAGTGCCGCGCGGCCGGCGCGGGTAGGGGTGAGCGAATGCCTCGGCGCCCGGCCGTAGGGCGGCCGGGACGCGGGCGGGGCCGGTGGGGGCCTGCTGCGGCTACTTGCGGCGGCGGTGCAGGGCGATGGCGGCGGCCGCGCCGCCCGCGATCGCGCCGACGCCGGCGGCCGCCGGGACGCCGACCTTCACGGCCTTGCGGCCGGTCCGATAGTCGCGCAGCCGCCAGTCGTTGGTCCGGGCATGCTTGCGCAGTTTTGTATCGGGATTGATCGCGTACGGATGCCCGACCAGCGACAGCATCGGGATGTCGTTGTGCGAATCGCTGTACGCGGCGCAGCGGTCGAGATCCAGGCCCTCGGCGGCGGCCAGGGCGCGGACGGCCTCCGCCTTGGCGGGGCCGTGCAGGGGCTCGCCGACGAGGCGGCCGGTGTAGATGCCGTCCACGGATTCGGCGACGGTGCCCAGGGCGCCGGTCAGGCCGAGCCGGCGGGCGATGATCGTGGCGGTCTCGACGGGGGCGGCGGTGACGAGCCAGACCTTCTGGCCGGCGTCGAGGTGGGCCTGGGCCAGGGCGCGGGTGCCCGGCCAGATCCGCTCGGCCATGTACTCGTCGTAGATCTCCTCGCCGATGGCCATCAGTTCGCAAACCTTGTGGCCCTTGACGATGGACAGGGCGCTGTCGCGGGCGTCCTGCATGTGCTCGGGGTCCTCGACCCCGGCGAGCCGGAACCAGGCCTGCTGCCATGCGAAGCGGGCGAGTTCGCGGCGGCGGAAGAATTCGCGCTTGTAGAGGCCGCGGCCGAAGTGGAAGATCGCGGCGCCCTGCATGACGGTGTTGTCGAGGTCGAAGAAGGCGGCGGCGAGGTCGTCGCCGACGACGGGGAACTCCGGCTCGGCCGGTGCCTCTTCCGCTGCCTCCGGGGGCGCCGCCGCCCGTACCTCTTCCGGTTCCGCCTCGGGTCCGGTGAGGGGTGGGGCTTCGGCCAGTGCGGTCTTGCGGGCGGCCTCGGCCGAGGCCTCGCCTGCCAGCACGCTCCGCGCGGTGGCGGAGCGCCTACGGGGGGTGAGCCATCCCAGAGCGGCCATGACGCGAGCATAGCCACTGTGTTCGGGAGTTCCCGAACCGATGGGATGCGGAGGTGTGAACTCTTCGGGGCGCTCCTGTGACGTACCGGCGCGCGAGAATGTAGGGCATGAGTCCTTTGTTGCGCCGCAAGGAGAAGAAGCGTCCCGGCGAGCGGATGGTGACGCTCATCGGGAAGCCGGGGTGCCATCTGTGTGATGACGCACAGGAGGTGATCGAGAAGGTCTGCGCGGAGACCGGCGCGCAATGGGAGAAGAAGGACATCTCGCAGGACGAGGAGCTCTACCGGCTGTACTGGGAGCAGATTCCTGTGGTGCTGGTGGACGGCGAGCAGCACACCTTCTGGAGGGTGAACCCTGAGCGGCTGCGGCGGGCGTTGGGGGACTGACCCGCTTCCCGGTTACCATTGTGGGCGATTTGTGGGGTCTCGGGGGCGTATCTGTGAGGAGTGTGTACGGTTTTGCCCCCTTCGGGAATTGAACGGGTTCGGCGTGTCGCCGGTTCCCGCTCCGGGCGTCCGAGTCGCGTGACCCCGGTCACTTTGCTCGGACAAAGCGGACACAATCTTTGTGCACGCGTTCACAAAGGCATAGCCTGCTGTCGACGGGGCGGTCTTGGGACAAGTGACCGCCTGCAGCCCCGCTCATCCCGCAGGAGCATCGTGGCAACTGGCCGAACTCACCGACCGGCGACCCGCAGCCGAGGTATTCCCGAGGCCACTGTCGCCCGGCTTCCGCTGTACCTGCGCGCCCTCACCGCGCTCTCCGAGCGATCGGTGCCCACGGTGTCCTCCGAGGAGCTCGCGGCCGCCGCCGGAGTCAACTCCGCGAAGCTGCGCAAGGACTTCTCGTACCTCGGTTCGTACGGGACGCGAGGCGTCGGTTACGACGTCGAGTACCTCGTCTACCAGATCTCCCGCGAGCTCGGGCTGACCCAGGACTGGCCGGTCGTCATCGTCGGCATCGGTAACCTCGGCGCCGCCCTCGCCAACTACGGCGGTTTCGCGTCGCGCGGCTTCCGCGTGGCCGCGCTGATCGACGCCGACCCGGCCATGGCCGGCAAGCCGGTGGCCGGGATCCCCGTGCAGCACACCGACGAGCTGGAAAAGATCATCGAGGAGAACGGCGTCTCGATCGGCGTCATCGCCACGCCGGCCGGCGCCGCGCAGCAGGTCAGCGAGCGGCTGATCGCGGCCGGTGTCACCTCCATCCTGAACTTCGCCCCGACCGTGCTCTCCGTGCCCGAGGGCGTGGACGTACGCAAGGTCGACCTGTCGATCGAGCTCCAGATCCTGGCGTTCCACGAGCAGCGCAAGGCCGGCGAGGAAGCCGCGGCCGCCGCCGAGGGCGGTTCCACCGTGGGCGGCGCCGCCCCCGCCGCGGCCGTCGAGCCGCCGGCCGGCCGGGCCGCCGCCGAGGCGCGCAAGGGCAACCCCGAGGGTGACGTACCGGCGGTGATGCCGGCATGAGTCTGCTCGTCGTAGGGCTGAGTCACCGCAGTGCGCCCGTGAGCGTGCTGGAGCGTGCCTCGCTGTCGGCCGACGCGAAGCCGAAGCTGCTGCACGACACCCTCGCCGCCGAGCCGGCTGCGGAGGCGGCGGTGCTCGCCACGTGCAACCGGATCGAGCTGTACGCGGACGTGGACAAGTTCCACGCCGGTGTCGCGGAGCTCTCCACGCTGCTCGCGCAGCACAGCGGAGTGGCGCTGGAGGAGCTCACCCCTTACCTGTACGTGCACTACGAGGACCGGGCGGTGCACCACCTGTTCTCGGTGGCGTGCGGGCTGGACTCGATGGTCGTGGGCGAGGGGCAGATCCTCGGCCAGATCAAGGACGCGCTGGCGCTGGGGCAGGAGACGCACACGGCCGGACGGCTGATCAACGACTTGTTCCAGCAGGCGTTGCGGGTCGGCAAGCGGGCGCACTCCGAGACCGGGATCGACCGGGCGGGGCAGTCGCTGGTGACGTTCGGGCTGGAGCAGCTCGCCGTGCACGTTCCGGTGGCCGAGTGGGCCGCCGGGAAGCGGGCACTGGTGATCGGGGCCGGGTCGATGTCCTCGCTGGCCGCGGCGACGCTGGCGCGGGTCGGGGTCGCCGAGATCGTGGTCGCGAACCGGACCGCCGAGCGGGCGGAGCGGTTGGCAGAGATTCTGGTTGCCTCGGGCACCGGGGTGGCCGCGTCGGCCGTTTCGATGTCCCGTGTCGCCGATGAGCTGACACGAGTCGATGTCGTGGTGTCGTGCACCGGTGCCACCGGGCTGGTGCTGACCGCCGATGACGTGCTCGCCGCCGTGTCCTGGGGCGCCGCCGATGGGCTGGCGCCGACGGAGCAGGAGCAGGCCGGGGCTTCGCCCCAGGCCTCCCAGGGGCTCCGCCCCCGGATCCCCGCGCCGCAAACGCCGGCGGGGCTGGATTCGGCTGCTGCCGGAGTTGTGGCTGCGGCCGGCGCCGGGCTGGATCCCGAGGTCGTGGCCAGGCTTGTTGCCGCCGCGCGGGACGGTGGGCGGCTGGCCGATGCCGGGGCCGCGCGGACCATTGCGGCCGCCGTGGAGGCGGACGGGTGTCCGGTGGGGCCCGACGGGCGGGCTGCGTTGACCGGGGTCGACGCCAACTCGCTGGAACTGCACGGGACATGGGCCGACCAGGGCGAGGCAGCCGCCCAGCGGCAGCCCCGGCGCAGCACCCGTACCCACACCGACGGCGCGACCGCGCGCCTCGCGCTGCTGGACCTGGCCATGCCCCGGGACATCGACGCCGCCGTGCACCGGATCCCGGGCGTACGTCTCGTGGACATCGAGTCGCTCGCGGAGGCGTCCGCGGACGCCCCGATGGCGGCCGACGTCGACGCCGTGCGCGCAATAGTGGCCGAGGAAGTGGCGGCTTTCGGGGCCGCCCAGCGGGCCGCGCACATCACGCCCACCGTCGTCGCCCTGCGGGCCATGGCGGCCGAGGTCGTGGCCATGGAAGTGGCGCGCCTCGACGGGCGGGTACCCGATCTCGACGAACGGCAGCGGGCCGAGGTCACCCAGACCGTACGCCGTGTCGTCGACAAACTCCTGCACGCGCCGACCGTGCGCGTCAAGCAGCTCGCGAGCGAGCCCGGCGGCGCCGGGTACGCCGAGGCGCTGCGTGAACTCTTCGACCTCGACCCGCAGACGGTGGCCTCCGTCAGCCGGGCCGACGCGGCAGACAAGAACGACGACTCAGGACGGGCATCATGAACCCACGTCTCGACCAGCCCCTGCGGCTCGGCACGCGGCGCAGCAAGCTGGCCATGTCCCAGTCAGGCCATGTCGCCGAGGCGGTACGGGCGGTCACCGGCCGTCCCGTCGAGCTCGTGGAGATCACGACTTACGGCGACGTGTCGCGCGAGCACCTCGCGCAGATCGGCGGGACCGGTGTGTTCGTCACCGCCCTGCGTGAGGCCCTGCTGCGCGGCGAGGTCGACTTCGCCGTGCACTCGCTGAAGGACCTGCCGACCGCGCAGCCGGACGACCTCGTGATCGCGGCCATGCCGCAGCGCGAGGACGCGCGGGACGCGCTCGTCGCCCGTGACGGCCTGACGTTCGAGCAGCTGCCCGACGGGGCCCGGATCGGCACCGGTTCGCCGCGGCGCACGGCCCAGCTCAACCACCTCGCGCTGGCCCTCGGCAAGCGGATCGAGACGGTGCCCATCCGCGGCAACGTCGACACCCGGATCGGCTTCGTACGGAACGGCGAGCTCGACGCCGTCGTCCTCGCGGCCGCCGGACTCAACCGGATCGGGCGGGGTGACGAGGCGACCGACCTGCTGTCGGTCGACAGCGTCCTGCCGGCCCCCGGCCAGGGAGCCCTGGCCGTGGAGTGCCTGGCCTCCGACGCCGGCCTCATCGCCGCGCTCGGCGAGCTCGACGACCCGTACACCCGGGCCGCCGTGACCGCGGAGCGTTCCCTGCTCGCCGCCCTGGAGGCCGGCTGCAGCGCACCCGTGGGCGCGTTCGCCGACCTGCTGGCCGACGGGCAGATTGTCAATGAAATGCGCCTGCGCGGCGTCGTCGGAACCCTCGACGGCTCGACGCTGGTGCAGCTGTCCACCACCGGTCCCGTGCCCCAGTCGTACGACGAGGCCATGGCGCTCGGCCGCGAACTCGCGGACGAGATGCTGGCCAAGGGCGCGGCCGGTCTGATGGGGGAGCGATCGCTTTGAACCCCTCAATTCCGACCACCTCCGCTTTTCCGGTCGTCGCCGCCCACGGACACGTCACCTTCCTCGGTGCCGGCCCCGGCGACCCGGGTCTGCTGACGCTGCGCGCCGTGGAGGCGCTCGCCGCCGCGGACGTACTGATCGCGGAGCCCGACGTGCTCGACGTCGTACGGACGCATGCGCGCGCGGGAGTCGACACGCCGCAGCTGACGGTCGCTGACGAAATGTCAGCAGCCGCCGGGGTCCCGGTGATCCGAGACGCCGCCAATCTTGTCATGGAGGCCGCGCGGTCCGGCAGGCGGGTCGTGCGTGCCGTCACCGGTGACCCCGGCCTCGACGGGAACACGGCCGAGGAGATGCTCGTCTGTGCCACCGAGGGGATCCCCTTCGAGGTGGTACCGGGCATCCCCACCGCCGTGGGCGTGCCCGCGTACGCGGGTGTGCCGCTCCGGGACAAGCGGGGCGACGACAACGGCGTGCGGTTCGTGGACGCGAGGACCGCGTCGGCGCGCTGCTGGAGCGAGGTGGGGTCGAGCGACGGGATCCTCGTCGTCTCCGCGACGCTGGAGACGGTCTCGGCCGCCGCCACCGAGCTGGTGAGCGCCGGGCGCAAGCCCGACACCCCGCTCACGGTGACCGTGGCCGGTACGACCACGCGGCAGCGCACCTGGAACGCGACGCTGGGCACGATCGCCCAGGTGTTCAAGCAGGGCAAGGTGCTCCCGTCGCCCGAGGGCGCCCGGCCGGTCATAGCCGTGGTCGGTGAGCACAGCGCCGCCGCGCGGCGTGAGGAGCTGGCCTGGTTCGAGTCGAAGCCGCTGTTCGGCTGGCGGGTGCTCGTACCGCGTACGAAGGAGCAGGCCGCCTCGCTCTCCGACCAGCTGCGTTCGTACGGCGCGGTGCCGCACGAGGTGCCGACCATCGCCGTGGAGCCGCCGCGGACCCCGCAGCAGATGGAGCGGGCCGTGAAGGGCCTGGTGACGGGCCGCTACGAGTGGATCGCTTTCACCAGCGTGAACGCGGTGAAGGCCGTCCGGGAGAAGTTCGAGGAGTACGGGCTCGACGCGCGTGCCTTCGCCGGGATCAAGGTCGCCGCGGTGGGCGAGCAGACCGCGGCCGCGCTCGTGGAGTTCGGTGTGAAGCCGGACCTGGTGCCGAGCGGGGAGCAGTCCGCGGCCGGCCTGCTGGAGGACTGGCCGCCGTACGACCCGGTCTTCGACCCGATCGACCGCGTGTTCCTGCCGCGGGCCGACATCGCGACCGAGACGCTGGTCGCCGGGCTGATCGAGCTCGGGTGGGAGGTCGACGACGTCACCGCCTACCGGACCGTGCGCGCGTCGCCGCCGCCGGCGGACACGCGTGAGGCGATCAAGGGCGGCGGCTTCGACGCCGTGCTGTTCACGTCGTCGAGCACCGTGCGCAACCTCGTCGGCATCGCCGGGAAGCCGCACAACGTGACCGTCATCGCGTGCATCGGGCCGGCGACGGCCAAGACCGCGGAGGAGCACGGGCTGCGCGTGGACGTGCTGTCGCCGGAGCCGAGCGTGAGCAAGCTGGCGGAGGCGCTGGCCGAGTACGGCGCGGCGCGCCGCGAGGCGGCCAAGGAGGCCGGCGAGACGGTGTTCCGGCCGAGCGAGCGTCGGCCGGGGGCACGGCGCCGCCGTACCACCTAGCGGTGGGCTGAGCAGTGATGTGGGCGGGGCCCGGCGCTGGTGCGCCGGGCCCCGCCCCGTTTCGTCGGCTGCCCCGCCGAAACCGCCCGGTCGCCGCGTCGGAGTCGACCTGGGGGTCGGGGGCGGTCGGGTGGCCCCTACGCTTGTTGCGACTGCTGTCGATGCTCGAAGAGGCGACTGAAGATGAGCACGTACGGATCCTTCCCCGGCTCGCGGCCCCGCCGGCTGCGCACCACCCCGGCGATGCGGCGGATGGTCGCGGAGAACCGGCTGCACCCCTCGGACCTGATCCTCCCCGCGTTCGTACGGGAGGGCATCAGCGAGCCCCTGGCGATCTCGGCGATGCCCGGCGTCGTCCAGCACACGCGGGACACGCTGCGGAAGGCCGCCGTGGAGGCGGTCGAGGCGGGGGTCGCGGGGATCATGCTGTTCGGCGTCCCGGCCGACGAGAACAAGGACGCGCTGGGCACGGCGGGCACGGAGCCGGACGGCATCCTGCAGGTCGCGATCCGCGATGTGAAGGCCGAGGTCGGGGACGATCTGGTGATCATGTCCGACCTCTGTCTGGACGAGTACACCGACCACGGACACTGCGGAGTGCTGGACGAGCACGGGCGGGTGGACAACGACGCGACGCTGGAGCGGTACGCCGAGATGGCGCAGGTCCAGGCCGACGCGGGCGTCCACGTGGTGGGCCCGAGCGGGATGATGGACGGCCAGGTCGGCGTCATCCGCGACGCGCTGGACGAGACCGGGCACGAGGACGTGTCCATCCTCGCGTACACGGCGAAGTACTCCTCCGCCTTCTACGGGCCCTTCCGGGAGGCCGTCGCCTCCTCGCTCCAGGGCGACCGCAAGACGTACCAGCAGGACCCGGCGAACGCACGCGAGTCCCTGCGGGAGCTGGCCCTCGACCTGGAGGAGGGCGCGGACATGGTCATGGTCAAGCCGGCTGGCCCCTACCTCGACATCCTGTACCGGGTCGCGCAGGCGGTGGACGTCCCGGTGGCGGCGTACCAGATCAGCGGCGAGTTCGCGATGATCGAGGCGGCCGCGGAGAAGGGCTGGATCGAGCGCGACCGGGCCATACTGGAGACCCTGTTGGGCATCAAGCGGGCGGGCGCCGACACGATCCTCACCTACTGGGCGACCGAGGTCGCGGGCTGGCTGCGCAACGCCTGACCCGCTCTACGGCCAGTCGACGAGGCCGTTGAAGACGACGAAGTCGAGGACGACCGCCGCCGGGGCGAGGACGGCCAGCCACACCCTGGCGGCGGCGTGCCGCCGCTGCCAGGGCAGGCCCCACGCGGCGACCAACACGGCCGCCGGAGGAGGGCAAAGTGCAGCCCTTCCCAGCGCCAGCGCCCAATGGCGAGGTCAGCGGCCGCAGTGTGAGCAAGCAGCCGACCGACCCGAACGATCCGATGTCCGGATTCAAGCAGGGCGGCATCAAAGCCGAGGCGCAGGATGTCAAGGGCATCGACACGAGGATCAAGTGCGACAGCAGCCGCAACCCTCCGTTCACCGTCATGACGTCCATGCCCAGCGCTTTGTGAGAAAGGCTCTTGGAAGATGCCCATTGACCAGGAGTCCTGGGAATCTGCGGTACTGCACCTGTACGACGACGGGTTCGCGTTCCTCGCCACCGGTCCGCGCAAGCACGAGGACTGGCGGGCCGACGTGCTCGCCGTCATGGAACGCGCCGTCCCCGACCCGCGCGGCTGGGCGGGGCTCGACCACACCGCGAACGAACGCTCTTCGGAACACCCCGCCGTCCCGTTCTGCCGCCCGTCCTTCAGGGCCGATCCGTCCCGCCCGCTCACCCCGGCAGACCTCGGGGAACGGTTGCACGGGATCGACCGTGCGAGCGCCGAGAATCTCCTGCTCGCACTCACCGACGACGGCTGCACCCTGCGGAACCTCGAAAGGTTCAGTGAGAGTTTCGACGAGCTCCAGGGCCTGGCCCGCACCATCCTCGCCCGCTACGGGGACGCGTTCACCTGCTATACCAACGTCAGGTCTGTCGGGCACATCGGCACGCTGGACTTCGGGGGGAAATCTGTGGGCTGGATGCCGATGACCTTCTACGGGGAGGACTGCGGCCTGGTCGTCGTCTCCGACACCGAGGTCGGGCTGTTCTGGGCATTCGGCGACATCTGAGCCCTGGGAGGATCAATCCATGCCGACCCGATCCACCGTGGGAGCCCCCTGGGACGCCGCGCTGCTACGGCTCCTGGAGGACGTCTTCACCTTCGCCGGGAGCGGTCCCCGACTGCACGAGGACTGGGCCGAGGACGTCCGCGCCGTCATGGAGCGGTCGGTCGCCGACCCACGGGGCTGGTCCGCCCTGGATCCGGAGACGTTCAAGGAGGGACGGGAGGCCGGCATCCCCTCCTGCCCGTTCCGTGCGGTGACCGCCGAGGACCTGCGCGCCGGGCTCCGGCCGATCACGGCCGGCGCCGCCGTCGAGCTGCTCGCCTCGCTCGCGCAGGAGTGGTTTTTCGAGGGTTCCCCGGTCCGGTCCCGGGAGGACCGGGACGCGGTGCTCGCGGACGCCCGGACCCTGCTGGACCGGTTCGGCCCCGATGCGGCGTTCTGGACCTCCTCCGACTTCGCCCGCAGCTCCGACGCGCCCGACTTCCTGGCGCGGGACCTCGAAGGCGGCCACCCCTTCACCGACTACATGATGGACCTCGGCCTGATCGCGGTGTCGGCGGACGAGGTCGGCGTCTTCTGGTCGTTCAACGCGAATTGAGACAATGATCCGTGCTGACCCGATCCGCCACCTACCCCGACCGGGAGACCGCCCAGTGGGCCACCCGGCAGGTGGTGACCGCCAACGAGCAGGTCATCCACCGCTGGCTCGCCCAGGGGACGCGGGCCCGCCTCACCCTCGAAGCCGTCTGGCATCCCGCAGTCCGCGATCGGTGACTGGCTCTTCGTGCTCGCCGACCACCTCAAGCAGAGCATCGAGTCAACCCGCCCGAGCCGTTCTCGTACGGAGCGTGGTTCCGGACGGTGGCGGCGACCCTGACCGCCGGCTGACGGCCGGGAGCCGGCGGGCTCCCGGCTCGCGCCGCCCCTCCCCCGGGCGCACCCTGGAGAGAAGGGTGACCCCCTGGAGGTGATGCACCATGGCCACGCTCGTCGGGTGGCATGTGGAGCTCGAATTCACCGAGGAGGGCCACCGCACCAGTGCGGCGGCCCTGGTCAGACTCGGGGACGGCTCCGAGATCAAGGCGCGGGGCTACGCCCTGCGTCACCCCTCCGACCCGGAGCAGCTGAGGGTCGGGGAAGAGATCGCGGGTGCTCGCGCGCTCATGGATCTCGCGTCGCAGATGCTGCAGAAGGCCCACGCCGAGATCGACGAGGCGACGGGCCGGCATTCCTACCCGATCAATGGCTGAGCGGGTACGCGCCGTCGGCGTGCCGAGGGGCTTCTCCTGGTGAGGAGCCCCTCAGCGCGTCCTGCTGCGGAACAGGACCGCGGACAGTGTCACGGCCGCGGCCGTGATGCCCGCGCACCAGGTCAGGGCCACCCAGGGGGCGTCCCCGGCGGGCTGCGCCAGGAGCAGGGCGCGCAGGGATTCGATCACGGGGGTCAGCGGCTGGTGGTCGGCGAAGCCGTGCAGCCAGCCGGGCATGGTGTCGATGGGGACGAAGGCGCTGGACGGGTACGGCAGGAACATCATCAGGAAGGTGAAGCCGCCCGCCGCCTCCGGGGACTTGGCGAGCAGGCCGAGTGCGGCGGCCAGCCAGGAGATCGCCGTGATGTACGTCAGCAGCAGGCCGGCAGCGGCGAGGAAGGCGGCTGGGCCCGCCTGGGGCCGGAAGCCGATCGCGAGGGCCACGGCGAGGACCAGGGTGGTGGAGAGCAGGTTGCGCAGGACCGAGGCCGCGACGTGTCCGGCGAGGATCGGGACGCCGCCGATGTCGAGGGAGCGGAAGCGGTCGATGACGCCGTTCCGCATGTCGTCGGCGACGCTGACGGCGGTGCTCGCCGCGCCGAAGCCCGCGCAGAGCAGCATGGCTCCCGGGACCACGTACGTCACGTACTCCGTCCCCGTGTCGATCGCCCCGCCGAAGAAGTAGACGAAGATCAGCATCAGCATGACCGGCAGCATCAGGGCGGTGATCAGCGCGTCCGGCTGCCGGCGGCTGATGCGCAGGCTGCGGCCGGCCAGGGTGAGGGCGGAGGTGTTCATGTGGCGGCTCCCGTCAGGGTGAGGAACACGTCGTCGAGGGTGGCGGTGCGGACGGCGAAGCGGTCCACGGCGGTGCGGTCCGGGTCGAGTTCGTCGAGCAGGGACCGGACGTGGGCGGCGCTGCCGTCGGTGGGCAGGCCGAGGGTGAGATCGTCCGGGGCGAGGTGGACCGCGCGCGGGGTCAGCGCGTCGTAGGCGGCCCGGCTGGTGAGGGTCAGGTCGAGGCGGTGGTCCGCGACGCGGGCCTTGAGCTCGGCGGAGGTGCCTTCGGCGGCGATCCTCCCTTCGGCCAGGACGGCGACGCGGTCGGCGAGCCGGTCGGCCTCCTCCAGGTACTGGGTGGTGAGCAACACGGTCGTGCCGTCGGCGCGCAGTTCCCGTACGAGGTCCCACAGGCCCTGGCGGCTGCGCGGGTCGAGCCCGGTGGTCGGCTCGTCCAGGAAGATCACTTCCGGCCGGGAGACGAGGCTCGCGGCGAGGTCGAGGCGACGGCGCATACCGCCCGAGTACGTCTTCGCCGTTCGCCCGGCGGCATCGGCGATCCCGAACCGGTCGAGCAGTTCATCGGCGCGCGAACGGGAGTCGCGGGCGGAGAGCCCGGACAGGCGGCCCATCATGCGGAGCATCTCGGCGCCGGTCTGGAGGTCGTCGACGGCCGCGAACTGCCCGGTGAGGCTGATGCGTTCGCGGACCCGGGCGCGCTCGGCGGTGACGTCGTACCCGGCGACGCGGGCGGTGCCGGAGTCGGGTGCGGTGAGGGTGGCGAGGAGGCGGACGGCGGTGGTCTTGCCGGCGCCGTTGGGTCCGAGCAATGCCAGGACGCTGCCACGCGGGACGGCCAGGTCGATGCCGTCGAGGACGCGGAGGGCGCCGTAGGACTTGGTCAGTCCGGTGGCGTGGATGCCGAGGTCGTTCGTGGGCATGGGGACCACGCTCCCTTCTGTGTATGGGTTACGCGCTTCTGCGTAAGTAATACACAGAACTAGGATGTGGGTCAATCGACTCAGCAGGGCACGAGGGGAGGAGGAGCGGCGATGGAGAAGGAACCGGCGGGCGACACCGGGCTTCCGGCCAGCCTGGAAATGGCCTGGGGCCTGCGCGAACGTCCAGGCAAGGGGCCGCGCCCCACGCTCACCCTCGCGCGGATCGTGGACGCGGCCGTGGCGCTCGCCGCGGCCGAGGGGATGGACGCCGTCTCCATGGGTCGGGTGGCCAAGGAGCTGGGTGTCTCGACGATGTCCCTCTACCGGTACGTCACGGCGAAGGAAGAGCTCTACATCCTGATGTCGGACGCGGGGGTCGGCACCCCGCCGCCACCGTCCGTGGGAAAGGGTGCGGGCTGGCGGGAGCTGCTGTCGGACTGGGCGTACGCGCAGCGGGCCGTCCTGATGGCCAACACCTGGATCCTGCGCATCCCGATCACCGCGGCGCCGGTCAGCCCGAACCAGCTCGCCTGGATGGAGCGCGGGCTCGCGGCTCTCGCCGGCACCGGCCTGGAGGAGAGCGAGAAGCTCTCCACGATCATCCTGGTCGGGGGGCTGGTGCGGAACGAGGCCACGATGGCCGCCGACATGATGGAAGCCATCGTGAAGTCCGGGGTCTCACCGGACCAGGTGGTGGGTCAGTACGTACGCACGCTGCGACTGCTGACCGGCCCGGACACGCACCCGGCGGTGACGCGGCTGCTGGAGTCCTCCGCGTTCACGGGGTCCGACGAGCCGGACTTCCAGTTCCGCTTCGGCCTGGGCCGCGTGCTGGACGGCCTGGCCGAGCTGATCAGTGAGCGGAGCCGGTCCACTCCGTGAGGGCGGCCCAGGCGGAGGGGGTCAGGGTCAGGACCGGGCCGTCGGTGATCTTGGAGTCCCGGACGTGGACGGTGGTGGGCGAGGTGGCCACCTCGACGCACTGGCCGCCGTCAGTGTCGCTGTAGCTGGATTTGTGCCAGGCAGCGGCCACTTCCAGGCACTGCCCGCCTTCGTCGCCGCTGTAGCTGGACTTGAACCACTTCAGCGCGGTCGTGGCGCTCATGTCTCTCCTAGCAGGCGGCCCAACAGGCCCCGCGTCTGCTCGGTGTTGAGGGCCTGAGTTCGCAGCATCGCATACTTGCGGGCGAGGATGCTGACCTCGCCCGGGTCCGAGATGAGCTGGCTGCCGCGCTGGGTTTCGGTGTAGCCGAGGTGCTGGTGGTCCTGCGTTTCCAGGATGGTGAAGGGCCCGTTGAGGCCCGCGTGGGAGGTGCGGCCCAGCGGCATCACCTGGAGGCTCACGTCCGGCAGATCGGCGCACGCGCGCATGTGTCGGAGCTGCTCCGCGTACACCTCGTCGCCGCCGAGCCGATCACGGAGGACCGCTTCCCAGACGACGAAGCTCAGGGTCGGCGGGGTGGGGCGACGCAGGATCTCCTGGCGGGCGATCCGTGATGCGGTCAGCGACTCGACCTCCGCCTCCGGGTGGGCGGGGACGCGGCACCTGAAGACGGCCCGCGCGTAGTTCTCCGTCTGGAGCAGACCCGGTACGACCTGGTTGTCGAACCAGGAGATGGTGATCGCGGTGTACTCCAGGTCCATGTACTCCTCGGCCCACGGCGGTGTCGCGTCCACCTCGGGCATGCCATTGGCCGCCAGGGTCAACAAGCCTGGCAATCCCAGGTGTCGATCCATCAGCTCTGCAATATTCGGCATCAGTGCCCGGCGGCCCTGCTCGATCGACGCGATGGTCTCCGCGTCCAGCCTGACCTGCTCTCCGAGCTGCTTCTGCGTCAGGTTCTTGGCGGTCCGGGCGGCGGCCACCTGCGTGCCGACCATTTTCATGGTCGTCGCATTGGGCCGTGCGCGCTTCCTCGGTGGCATGACGGTGAACTCCCCACCCTCGCACGGGCCTTACCCCGCGCCGACCCGTACTCATCACTGAGTACGGGTCGACGCTCAGCCACACGCTAGTCACGTAACGCGACGATCGTCAGGTGAATCTGCACACTCAAGCCGCCCTCGTGCGCGACCGGCTCTACCTCCGCAGTCCCCAAACTGTCGCAGCTGCACGCCAGTTCACACGTGACACCTTGCAGGCGTGGGGACTGACGGACCGGCAGGACGACGTGTCGCTCTGCGTGAGCGAGCTGGCAACCAACGCCCTGCGACACGGCGTCCCGCGCGGCCGGGGCTACCTGCTGCGGCTGTACGTCTTCGACGGGATGGTCCGGGTCGAGGTGCACGACAGCGGGCCCGGGCTGTCGCGGATGGCGGACCGGCCGCCCGGTCGGGGGCTGACGATCGTCGCGGCACTCGCCGACGACTGGGGTGTGCTGCCCCGGAGGCCGGGCAAGACCGTCTGGTGCGAACTCCGGCTCGGATAGCGCGACATCGCAGCCGTGTCCGATTTCCGGTTCTGGGATTCCGTTTTCCGTCGAACACGAAATGCCCTGCTTCGGAGGAAGCGATGGTGGAAGCCCGTCGAGAGTGGTGAAAGGGACCAGTGCCCGGTCTGCCCCGAAGGGTTAGAATTCGAGCGTGGGGGTCTTGTTCTCGCCACGTCTTTTTGTACGGGCAGGGAAATAGTGAGTGCTGTAGTGGGTTCCGGCGCCAACGGCGATCCGGCGGGGGGCGTCCGCTATTCCTGCCCGTGCTGCAAACTGGGCGACCCGGATGTGCAGGCCATGGCGACCGAGTGGCTCCATCAGGAGTTCCTTCGAATCCCGGACCTTACTGGCCGGGAACTTCAGCTGTTCGGTGAGATGGCCTGGGGGCCTTCGAACGAAGAGCTCTCGGAAATCCTGGGGATAACCATCCGCACCGCGAAGTTCCACCTGGAGAACATTCGCGGCAAGCTGGGCGGTATATCCCGCGTCCAGGTGTGCCTGCTCGCCGTGCAGCACCGGATCGCCCGCTGCTCCGTCGGGCACATCTGAGGCGGCTGCGAACCGGTCAGGAGCCGGCCGCGATCAGCGAGGCGGCGAGCCGCATCCGCTCGTCGAGCTGCTTCTTCGCCCGGTCCAGCGTCTCGGCGTTCTGTTCGATCAGCCGCTTCTGGTAGGCGGTCTCCACCGTGTACCAAATGCCCACCAGGTTGGTCTGCTTCTTGCAGTCCACGTCCAGTTTGGCGGTGGCGATCGCCTGCGGGCTGCCCAGGTTGGTGTCGTTGAGGCCGAGTTGCTTCTGCGAGTCCATCGGGCTGTCCACGGTGTACCCGTGCTTCCCCATGCAGTCGCTCCACGCCTTGATCGCCTTGCGGACCCGGCTGTCCTCCTGGGAGCGGGAGTAGCCCTCGAAGCCGAAGTTCTGCGGGACCATGATGTCCACCGCGTCCTTCGAGGGGGCGTACAGCTTGAGGAAGCTTTCGCGCAGGCAGCCGCCTGCCGGCACCTTCTGTCCACCGACGACCGTGGTCGCCACGTCGGACTTCTCCGACTCCTCCTGGGTCATGGGGACCGGCTTGGAGGGGTCCGCTTCCAGGCCGTACAGCACCAGCTTCTCGTTGGGCCCCATGGACGCCTCCTGCTTCTCCGGGGGCTTCGGGGTGCTGTTGACCTCCAGGTTCGTGTAGCCGTACCGGGCTGCCTCGGCGGCATCGGAGAGTCCGTAGCGCCGGCCCTCGTCGCCCTTGCCCACTGCGCCGGCCTTCCGGCGCAGCGGGTAGCGGAAGCCGTAGCGCTGCATGCACTGGTCGATGAGTACGTCCTGCGCCTCGGCGAGGATCCCGCGCTGCCGGGCGTCCGCCGCGTAGGAGGCCAGGGGGAAGGCGAGGGTCCGGCTTTCGAGCAGCACCGGCACGGCGCCGATCGGGGGTTCCCCGCCGGAGTCGCCGCCACCCGACTGCGAACAGGCGGTGAGGGCGAGCGTCAGTGCGACTGCGGAAGCCGTCAGGGCGGGACGTGGGGGACGCTGCGAGGGCATGGTGGCTCCGATGGGGGGACGGCTAATATGCGGACGCGGCAGCTCCGCCCGGCGATCACGGGCAGAGCTGCCGCTTCGCGTGCGCGGGCTCGGCGGACGTGCTAGTTGACGTAGTAGGCCGAGGAGATCGTGTTCTTGAACGTGAAGCTGGCGTTCCCCTTGTAGCCGGCGGCCAGGTAGCCGTCGGAGCCCCCGCCGTTCCAGTCGGTGTGAACGCTCCACTCGTAGGTGTCCAGGTTCCAGTAGGACTCCGTCTGGTCGTTCGTGATCTGGTTGTAGCAGCTCTTCGAACCACCGAAGTAGTCGTCGATGAAGTTGCTGTCGGAGCTGTAGAGATCGAAGACGGATTCGTTCTGGTTCTGGAAGCAGAACAGGCCGAACTCTCCGTTGGTGAGCCAGGCGTCCTTGCCGGCGGCCGAGGCCGACCCGGCGCTGACCGTGAATGCGCCGAGCACGAGGCCGGTAGCCGCGAGGGCACGCAGCGAATTACGAAGCAGCATGAGTCATGCCTTTCAGGGGGACTTTCACGATTTTGAGGGGCAGGGTCTCAGCCGTCGTTGGCTGACTTTCGGCCGCCGAGGAGTCGATCATGGCCGTCGGGCTGCCCGCAACTGTCCCTGAGGCCAGGTGGTTTATCGCTTCCGTTCACCTAGAGTGACCGCGATACAAGGTGCCTTAGGAGGCCTGCTGTGCCATCTCAAAGGGTCCGATTCGCGGCGGTCCCAGCTTTCTGCTCCCTCCTGCTCCTGCTTTCCGGCTGCTCCGGAGAAGGTTCCGCTTCTGCGTCGGCTTCCCCGTCGGCCTCGCCCTCCGCCTCGCAGTCGCGGCAGGCCAAGGGGACGGCCGATCCGAAGGAGGCCGACTTCTTCCGGTGCCTGAAGGAGCAAGGCCTGCCGATGAAGGAGACCGCTTCCGGGATTCCGTCCGTGGACGACTCCAAGGCGGACCCGGCCCAGCGCAAGGCAGCTGAGCGCGCCTGTGAGAGCCGCCGGGCGGTTCCTCCGGCAACGTCCGAACAGCTTGCGGAGGCACGGGCGTTCACTGCCTGTATGCGGGCGAACGGGGTTCCCGCGTTCCCGGATCCCGATCCGCAGAACGCCCGGCACGAAACCGAGGGCTTTGACCTGAAGAGCTCGCCGGAGGGTCGCGCCGCCCTGAAGAAGTGCGGTGGTGAGGACAAGTCGAAGACCGCCGGGAAGGTGGGCGGATGAAAGAGGACACGGCAGTCGTGGGGCTCACGGAGATGGCCGAGCCGACCGGGGAGGCGGAGGCCTCCGCCGGTCTGTCCCGGCGTCGCACGTGGGTGGCCGCCGTGGCGGTGGGAGCGGTCCTGCTCTCCGCCGCCGGCGTCGCCGCCTCGCTGGTGATCAAGTCGCCGGCCCAGACCGCGGCCGAGACCGGGCCGCCGCCCTTGGACGTACTCACCGCACGCGTCGAGAAGCGCGTGCTGCGGGACACCGTCATCGTGCGCGGCACGGTCACCTCGGCTCAGGCCGTCCAGGTCACCCCGACGGCCACGGGCGGGGAGGGAGCGGGTGCCCCCGTGGTCACCAAGGTCGCCGTCCGCCAGGGTGACCAGGTGGCAGCGGGCAAGGTGCTCCTGGAGGTGTCCGGCCGTCCGGTCTTCGCGCTCCCCGGCGCCGTGCCGGTGTACCGGGACTTGAAGCCGGGCGCCGCCGGTGACGACGTGAAGCAGCTCCAGCAGGCGCTCGCCGGGCTCGGCCACGGCACGGGCTCCGACCAGGCGGGCACTTTCGGCGGGGGTACCAAGTCGGCGCTCAACTCCTTCTACAAGTCGATCGGTTACGATCCGCTGCCCGCCGTCGCCGACCGCGGTGAGGCCGTGAAGGCCGCCGAGGACGCGGTCACCTCCGCCGAGCGTTCCCTGGAGGACGCCCGGGCCGCCGCCGCGAACAGCGGCACGGGCACGACGGCTCCTTCGGGCACCGCGGGCGGCTCGGGCACGACGGCTCCTTCGGGCACCGCGGGCGGCTCGGGCACCAAGGCCTCCGAGGGAACCAAGGCCTCCGAGGACGGCAAGGCCTCCGGGGGCGGCAAGGGTTCCGGCCAGGACGCCGCCCGAGCGGTGACCCGCACCCAGGAGGACCTCCGTAAGGCCCGCGAGCGCCTCGCCGAGGCCCGCGCGGCGGCCGGACCCATGCTCCCGGCCGGCGAGGTGGTCTTCCTCGAGTCCTTCCCGGCCCGCGCCGACTCCGTTTCCGTCCGCCCGGGTTCCCCGGTCACCGGCAGCGCGCTGTCCCTCTCCGCGGGCGCGCTGGTCGTACGCGGACAGCTCCAGGAACACCAGAAGGGCCTGGTCCGGGCCGGCCAGAAGGTCGAGATCCTGTCCGAGGTCAGCGGGGTCACGGCGGCGGCCGAGGTGCTGTCGGTCGCCGACACCCCGCAGTCGGCGCAGCCTCCCGAGCCGGGCGGCGGGGCCAACGGCAGCCAGGGCCAGGGCCAGCAGGCTCCCGCCCCCGTCGGGCCGGGCGGGTACGAGATGCTCGTACGGCCCCTGGCCGCGCTCGACGCCAAGCTCGTCGGCCAGGACGTACGGCTGACCGTGGAAGCCGCCGCGACCGACGGCAACGCGCTCGTCGTCCCGGTCTCCGCCGTCTCCGCCGGAGCCGACGGCCGCACCATCGTCACCGTGGTGGACGGTACGGGAACCCAGCGTCGGGTCGAGGTCCGGCCCGGCACCACGGGCGACGGCTACGTCGAGGTCCGGCCCACCGGGGACGGGGCCCTCGCCGAGGGAGACCCGGTGGTCACCGGCGTCACCGCGGGCGCCGCGGGCAGGCAGACCGGCACGCAGACCGGAAACCAGAGCGGCAAGCAGACCGGCGGGAAGAGCGGCGGCCGTTCATGACCGAGGCCGCCCCACCCGTCATCGAACTCCGGCAGGCGGGCCTGACCTACCCGGGCCCGCCTCCGGTGGCCGCCTTCAAGCCGTGTGATCTCACCATCCGGCGCGGCGAGTTCGTCACGGTCGTCGGCCCGTCGGGTTCCGGCAAGTCGACCTTCCTCAACATCGCCGGTCTGCTCGACGCACCCACCGAGGGCCGGTACTTCCTCGACGGCATCGACACCGGCGCTCTCGGCGACCACGACCGGACGGCCCTGCGCGGCCGCCGCATCGGATTCGTCTTCCAGTCCTTCCACCTGCTGCCGCACCGTTCGGCACTGGAGAACGTGGCCCTCGCCATGCTCTACAACGGCGTCCCCCGCAAGGAGCGCCCAGCCCGCGCCCGGGAAGCCCTCGCCCGGGTCGGGCTCGGGCACCGCCTCTCCTCGGTTCCCTCCCGCCTGTCCGGCGGCGAACGCCAGCGGGTGGCCATCGCCCGGGCCCTGGTCGCCCGGCCGTCCCTGCTGTTGTGCGACGAACCCACCGGCAACCTCGACTCCGCCAACGCCGACACCGTGCTGGCCCTCCTGGACGAGCTCCACACCGACGGGATGACCGTGCTGGTCATCACGCACGACCAGGAGGTCGCCGCACACGGCGGCCGGACCGTCGCGATCCGCGACGGCGTACTGCGCGAACAGGCACCCGTATGAAACTGCCCCAGCCCGGCCGGTTCTTCCGGCGCCGGTCCCGCACCGCCGTCCGGGTCGAACCCTCCCGCCTCACCGCCCGCGACACCCTCGCCGAGGCCTTCGCAGGGGTCCTGCAGCGCCCGGCCCGGTCGGCGCTGACCGCGCTCGGGACCGTTCTCGGCGTCGGCACTTTCGTCGCCGTCCTCGGCCTGACCGCCACCACCTCCTCCCAGATCGACAGCCGCTTCAACCTGCTCACCGCCACCGAGGTGACCGTCGAGGACATCGCCCAGGAGCGGAACGAATTCGCCGGACCCGGTTTCCCGGCGGACGCCGACGCCCGCGTCGAGGGCCTGGGCGGGGTCCGGCACGCGGGCGTCTACTACTCGGTCCGCCTCGATGCCGCCGCCGGCGGCGTCCGCGCCGCCCCCGTCGGCGGTGCTGCGGGCGCAGGTGAGCGCGCCGACGTGGTGGCGGCCTCACCCGGCGCGCTGCGGGCCGCGGTTCCCCGGCTGTCCCAGGGCCGCCTCTACGACGAGTACCACTCCGGCACCAAGCAACGCGTGGCTCTCCTCGGCTCGAGCATCGCCGCCCGGCTCGGCATCACCACGCTGGACACCCGTCCGGCCGTCTTCATCGGCGACGAGCCGTTCACCGTGATCGGGATCATCCAGGACGTGGAGCGCAAGGCCGAGCTCCTCCTCTCGGTCGTGGTGCCCCGCACCACCGCCGAGGACATCTGGGGCCCGCACGAGGGTGCCGGCACCACCATGCTCATCGCGACGGACGTGGGAGCCGCCCAGCAGGTCGCCGGCCTCGCCCCCACCGCGCTGCGCCCCGACCATCCCGAATACCTCAAGGCCGTACCACCGCCCGATCCGCGCACCCTGCGTACGGGGGTCACCTCCGACCTCGAGCAGCTCTTCCTGATCCTGGCCGGGATCTGCCTGGTCATCGGCGCGGTCGGCATCGCCAACACCACGCTGGTCGCCGTCCTGGAACGCACGGGCGAGATCGGCCTGCGCCGTGCCCTCGGCGCACGCGGACGCCACATCACCACCCAGTTCCTCGCCGAATCGGGCGCCTTGGGAACCCTCGGCGGGCTCGTCGGCACCTCCTTGGGGACCCTCACCGTGGTGGGCGTCGCCGTGATCCGCGACTGGACTCCCGTCGTCCACCCGGCAACCGTCGTGACCGCGCCGCTCCTCGGCATGGTGACCGGTCTGCTGGCCGGCCTCTATCCCGCCTGGCGCGCCGCCCGCATCCAGCCCGCAGAGGCCCTCCGGCGCTGACCGCCGGCGCGCCGACGCTCGTCGCCGCCCTCGCCGGTGCCCGGGGCGTGGTGTCCCGGGCGCCGGGCGAGGGGGTGTGGTGCGGGTTCCGCCGCTCCGGACAGTGGTCAGGCGGGCTGCTCCGGAGCCTTCGCCGTGATCACCGCGAACGGCGCGTTCTGCGGGTCGGCCAGGATGGCCATCCGCCCCGCCACCATGTCGAAGGCGGGGGCCACGATCCTGCCGCCGGCCTCGGTTGCCGCGGCCTGGACGGTGTCCACGTCGTCGACGTGGAAGTACGGCAGCCAGTTCGGGGGCGTGCCGGGCGGGAGGTTGTCGAGGCCCGTCATCCCGGCCACCGAGCGACCGCCGACCTTGAACTCCGTGTACGCCGGGCCGCCTTCCATCTGGGACGCGGCCGTGGTGACCGGCAGGATGGCGGAGTAGAACGCGCCGGCGGCCTCGGTGTCGCCGGTGCTGAGCTCGTTCCAGATCAGGGCGCCGTGCTCGTTGACGATGCCCGCGCCGTCGAAGGTGCCCGGCTCCCACAGGCCGAAGACGGCACCGGTCGGGTCGGCGGCCACGGCCATCCGCCCGAGGTCCATGACCTCCACGGGGCCCATCAGGACCTGGCCGCGCGCGTCGGTGAGCGACTTGAGGGTGGAATCGAGGCCGTCGGTGGACAGGTACGTCGTCCACACGGTCGGCGGCATCGGGTCGGGGACGCTGCCGTCCGGGTTCATCGCCTTCATGATCCCGGCGACCGGCTTGCCCTTGAGGGTGCAGACGGAGTACCCGCCCTGCTCGGGCGGGCCGATCTCGCCCTGCCAGCCGAAGAGACCGCAGTAGAAGTCGAGGGCCGCCTGCTGGTCGGGGACCATCAGGTCGATCCAGCACGGGGTGCCGGGCTTGTAGGGGCCGTTCATGTCGGGCACGGGGCTCTCCCGTCGGATGGGGGACGGACGGGCCGTCCCCTACCCGGCCCGTACGACCCGAACCGGGCCGTACGGGTCACGTGAGGTCCGCTTCGCGTCGGCCGCCAGGGCTCTGAGGCGGTGTTCCGTCCGGACCCACGCAACCCCTGGAACGACGGCGGCCCCGCTTCCCGGGAGGGAGGCGGGGCCACCGTGGGTGTCCGGGAGCCGTCAGAGCTTCTCGGGCGTCCGGATACCGAGGAGCGACATGCCCTTGGTGAGCGTGCGGGCCGTCAGGTCGCACAGGAACAGGCGGTTCTCGCCCACGACCAGCTCCGGCTCCGGCTTCACGACCGGGCACTGGTCGTAGAACGTCGTGAACAGCGAGGACAGCTGGTACAGGTACGCGGCCACCTTGTGCGGGGCGTGGTCCGCGGCCGCCTCGGCGATCAGCTCGCCGAACTGGTCCAGGTGCAGGCCCAGCGCGCGCTCGGCCGGGGCCAGCTCCAGCTCCGGGTGCGCGACCGGCTCGCGGTCGCCGGCGTTGCGCAGGATCGACTTGATCCGGGCGTACGCGTACTGGAGGTACACCGAGGTGTCGCCGTTCAGCGCGACCATCTGGTCCAGGTCGAACTTGTAGTCGCGCGCGGCCGAGGTCGACAGGTCGGCGTACTTCACCGCGCCGATGCCGACGTACTGGCCGTTCTCGATGATCTCCGCCTCGGTCAGGCCCACCTTCGCGGCCTTCTCCCGGACCACGGCGGTCGCCCGCTCGACGGCCTCGTCCAGCAGGTCCACCAGCCGGACCGTCTCGCCCTCACGGGTCTTGAACGGCTTGCCGTCCTTGCCGAGGACCGTACCGAAGGCCAGCTGGACGGCCTTGACCCCGTCGTTCAGCCAGCCCGCCCGGCGCGCCGTCTCGAAGACCATCTTGAAGTGCAGGGACTGCCGCGCGTCCACCACGTAGATCAGCTCGGTCGCGCCCAGGTTGCCCACGCGGTCGCGGATGGCCGACAGGTCGGTCGCCGCGTAACCGAAGCCGCCGTCCGACTTCTGCACGATCAGCGGGGTCGGGTTGCCGTCCGGACCCTTGACGTCGTCGAAGAACACGCACAGCGCGCCGTTGGAGCGGACGGCGACGCCCGACTCCTCCAGCAGCTTGCACGTCTCGACCAGCATATCGTTGTAGCCCGACTCGCCGACCACGTCCGGGTCCTGGATGTCCATGTCCAGCTTGTCGAAGACGGAGTAGAAGTAGATCTTCGACTCGTCCACGAAGCGCTGCCACAGCGCCAGGGTCTCGGGCTCGCCCGCCTGGAGGTCCACCACCCGGGCCCGGGCCCGCGTCTTGAACTCCTCATCGGAGTCGAAGAGCGCGCGCGAGGCCTTGTACAGGCGGTTCAGGTTGGACATGGCCTCCTCACCGGAGACCTCGTCCGACTTGTGGTCCAGCTCGTGCGGGTGCTCCAGCAGGTACTGGATGAGCATGCCGAACTGGGTGCCCCAGTCGCCGATGTGGTGGCGACGGACCACCTTCTCGCCCGTGAACTCCAGGATCTCCACCATCGCCGCGCCGATCACGGCGGAGCGCAGGTGGCCGACGTGCATCTCCTTGGCGACGTTCGGCTGGGCGTAGTCGATCACCGTCGTGCCCGGGTTCTGCGCGAGCGGGACGCCGAGGCGGTCGTCGAGCGCCCGCGCCGCGAGGGTCTCGATGATCGCCTTGTCGGTGATGGTGATGTTGAGGAAGCCCGGGCCCGAGACCTCGATCTCCTGGATCAGGTCACCGGTCGGGATGCCTTCGACCACGGTCGTCGCCAGCTCGCGCGGGTTGGCCTTCGCCTTCTTCGCGAGCGCCAGGATGCCGTTGGCCTGGAAGTCGGCCCGGTCGCTTCGTCGCAGCAGCGGGTCGGCGCCACCGGCCTCCGGCAGGGCCGAGGCGAGGGCGTCCGCGACGCGCTGATTGACGGAAGAAGCGAGGGAAGGGACCGAGGCCATGAGCTGCCGTTCCTGTGAGGTTGTGCCGGTGGATGCACTTGGTTGTTCCGACAAGTGCCGAGTATCCCACGCGGGGCACCTTCGTTTCTCGGGAGATTCGCTCGGGGAAAGCAACCCCGGGGTGGCCCGTTCCGTCTGGGAGAATGGCTGAAGCCAGCATTCGAGATAGAAGGACGTGTCGTGGCTCAGAGCAGCACCGAGACCGACTGGGTCTCCCGTTTCGCGGACGAGGTCATCGCCGAGGCGGAGCGCCGAGCACCCGGCAAACCTGTCGTCGTCGCGTCCGGACTCTCCCCCTCCGGCCCGATCCACCTGGGCAACCTCCGCGAGGTCATGACCCCGCACCTGGTCGCGGACGAGATCCGCCGCCGGGGATTCGAGGTCCGGCACCTGATCTCGTGGGACGACTACGACCGGTACCGGAAGGTGCCGGCGGGTGTCCCCGGCGTCGACGAGTCGTGGGCCCAGCACATCGGGCGCCCGCTGACCGCCGTGCCCGCCCCGGCCGGATCGGCGTACCCGAACTGGGCCGAGCACTTCAAGGCCGTCATGGTCGAGGCGCTGGCCGAGCTGGGCGTCGAGTACGACCCGATCAGCCAGACCGAGCAGTACACCGCCGGCGTCTACCGCGAGCAGGTGCTGTTCGCGATGAAGCACCGCGGTGACATCGACGCGATCCTCGACCAGTACCGCACCAAGCAGAAGCCGGGCGGCAAGAAGCCCCAGCAGAAGCAGGTCGACGAGGCCGAGCTGGAGGCCGCCGAGGGCTCCGGCGCGGCCGCCGAGGACGACGGCAGCACCGGCGAGGGCGGGTACTTCCCGTACAAGCCGTACTGCGGCGAATGCGGCAAGGACTTCACCAAGGTCACCTCGTACGACGACGAGACGACCGAGATGACCTACGTCTGCACCGAGGACGAGTTCACCGAGACGGTCAAGCTCAGCGAGTTCAACCGCGGCAAGCTCGTCTGGAAGGTCGACTGGCCGATGCGCTGGGCCTTCGAGGGCGTGATCTTCGAGCCCTCCGGCGTCGACCACTCCTCGCCCGGCTCGTCCTTCCAGGTCGGCGGCCAGATCGTGCACATCTTCGGCGGCGAGCAGCCGATCGGACCGATGTACGCGTTCGTCGGCATCAGCGGCATGGCGAAGATGTCCTCCAGCAAGGGCGGGGTCCCGACCCCGGCCGACGCGCTGAAGATCATGGAGCCGCAGCTGCTGCGCTGGCTGTACGCGCGCCGCCGCCCGAACCAGTCCTTCAAGATCGCCTTCGACCAGGAGATCCAGCGGCTCTACGACGAGTGGGACAAGCTGGAGTCCAAGGTCGCCGACGGCTCCGTACTGCCCGCCGACGCGGCCGCGCACAGCCGCGCCGTGCGCACCGCGGCCGGCGAGCTGCCGCGCACCCCGCGGCCGATGCCGTACCGGACGCTCGCGTCCGTCGTCGACATCACCGCCGGGCACGACGAGCAGACCCTGCGCATCCTGAGCGACCTGGAGCCGGAGAAGCCGCTCACCTCGCTCGACGAGGTGCGGCCGCGCCTGGACCGCGCGGAGAACTGGATCACCACCCAGGTCCCCGCCGACCAGCGGACCCTCGTACGCGAGGAGCCCGACGCGGAGCTGCTGTCGTCCCTGGACGACGAGGGGCGCGAGTCCCTGCGCCTGCTGCTGGAGGGACTCGACTCCCACTGGTCGCTGGACGGGCTGACCACGCTGGTCTACGGCGTGCCGAAGGTCATGGCCGGGCTCGAACCCGACGCCAAGCCGACGCCGGAGCTCAAGGTCGCGCAGCGCACGTTCTTCGCGCTGCTGTACCGGCTCCTGGTGACCCGGGAGACCGGGCCGCGGCTGCCCACGCTGCTGCTGGCGGTGGGCGCGGACCGGGTGCGCAAGCTGCTCACCGTCTGAGACACCGTGTGACGTGAACGGGCCCGCACCCCTTGGGGTGCGGGCCCGTTCACGTACGGGGCCGTCCGGCGAGGTCTCGGGCGAGGGTCCTCGGATGAGCGGGCTCGGGAGAGGGGGGCTCAGGCTATGTGCTCGTTCTCCAGGTCGCGCTGGTAGCGCTGCTTCAGATCCGGCATCAGCCGGGTGATCGTGGTGAAGCTGCGCGGGTGCACGATCCCGTGGCGGTCCGACAGGTATATGTCGACCTGCTCGGGGCTGGGGACCTTGCCGTTCTCCTCGATGTACGCCCGGAAGACCTCGTACGCGGCCTCCGCGAACTTCACCTCGTCGATGGCCTGGGCCGGGAGCTCCTCGGGAACCTCCTCGTGGCGGGGAGCCGGCATCGGCCACTGCTCCTGCTGCGGCCCCTGCTGCTCCTCCGGGCCCGACGGGGGCATGACCGGGATCGGCTCCAGGCCTTCGACGTACTGGGGGTTGTAACCGCCCTCGTACGCCGCCTGCGGGGCGAGCGGAGCCGCGAACCAGGCGCTGTCATGGGCGGCGGGCATGGCCGTCGGCTCCACCGCGAAGGGCGGCGGAGCGTGGGTGGCGGCCGCCGGGGCGGGGACCTGGGGCTGGCCGCCGGCCTCCGCCGGAGCCGGGGCCTCCAGGGCCGCCGCCGACGGAAGCTGCTGCTCCGGCCGGGCCTGCTGTTCCAGCGGCGGCAGCACGGGCGGCTCGATGCCCGTCACCGCCAGCGCCTCCGGCGCCGTCCGCGACAGCGGCACGCCGATCCGCGCCAGCCGCAGCGGCATCAGCGCCTCCACCGGGGCCTTGCGCCGCCAGAAGCGCCCGTAGCGCGCCTGCAGCCGGGCCTGGTAGATCAGCCGGTCCTGCTCCATGCCGACCGCCTGCTCGTAGGAGCGCAGCTCCCACAGCTTCATCCGGCGCCACAGTTTGAAGGTGGGGACCGGGGAGAGGAGCCAGCGGGTGATGCGGACGCCCTCCATGTGCCGGTCCGCGGTGATGTCCGCGATCCGGCCCACCGCGTGTCGGGCCGCCTCCACCGTCACCACGAACAGGATCGGGATCACCGCGTGCATGCCGACGCCCAGCGGGTCCGGCCAGGCCGCGGCGCCGTTGAAGGCGATCGTCGCGATCGTCAGCAGCCACGCGGTCTGGCGCAGCAGCGGGAAGGGGATCCGGATCCAGGTCAGCAGCAGGTCGAGCGCGAGCAGTACGCAGATGCCCGCGTCGATGCCGATCGGGAACACCAGCGAGAAGCTGCCGAAGCCTTTCTGCAGGGCGAGCGCGCGCACCGCGGAGTACGAGCCCGCGAAGCCGATCGCCGCGATGACGACGGCTCCGGCGACCACGACGCCGATGAGTATCCGGTGCGTTCGAGTGAGCTCCATCGCGGCCACCCGCGACCCCCTCCCCTTGTCGAGCACATGCCGATGGCATGCCGAGCACTGAGACCTTACCCAGCCTTTACCGAGCTGCGGCAGGCACAGCGTACGGGTGACTGCGTGTCAGTGCTCCGCCAGCCCCGGCACTCCCGTACTCGCTCCCCTCGCTCCCGCTACTGCGCGGGCTGCGGGGACTGGGGCTGCTCCGACTTCGGCTGCTCGGGCTGCTGCTTGTTGGCGGCGTCGACCGAGGCCACGGCCTCCTTCGCCGCCGCGATCGCGTCCTGGAGCAGCTTCGCCTGGTCCGGAGCGCCGGCACCCTCGTACGCCGCACCGTTGTAGTCGAGCGTGACGACCACGTTCTGGGTGCGCGCCACGATCGTCGTGTTGAAGAAGTCGACGTCCTTCTTCACGTTGTAGACGACCGACGTCCCCTGGTCGCCGATCCCGCCCGCGGCCTCCGCCTTCACGTTCTGCGCGCCCTCGGACGCCTTCGACAGCTCGACCTGCTTGTTGTACTGCTCCTCGGCGCGCTTGTTCGCGCTGCCGAGGGAGGCGTGGGAGTCGTAGCGGAAGAAGGAGATCGAGAGCCAGCGGTACTGCGAGCCCTTCAGACCGTCCTCGTCGAGACCGTTCCAGGAGCAGCTGGCCCGGCTGGTCAGGTCGTTCGACTTGGTCGCCGAACCGTTCTTGTCCTTCGCCTCCGGGACGAGCGTGTCGATCGTCCCGCCCTGGACCGCCTTGCACGGGTCGGGCAGCGTGGCGAACGCCGCCTTCTCCAGGGCCGCGGACGGCTTCCCGCCGGGCTTGGAGGACGAGGAGGAGTTGGGCTTCTTGGCGCCGTCCGAGCCCGACTCCTTGCCCGAGTCGGACGAGCACCCGGCGACGGTGAGGATCACCGGGACGGCTGCGCAGGCGAGAACGCGGGTGAGGCGCGAGGCTGATCGGTGCATGTTTCCTTCAGTGCGTCTATGGGTGTACTTCGGACGGGGAACCCGGGCAACGTTAGCCCGATCGGGTGGCGGCATGCTGTGCGCGCCGTCACCCCGGGCCGCGGCGCGCCCCGTTCACTCGCCCAGGCGCTCCACCAGAGCCAGCGCCAACTGCCTTGCTTTGTCCTGGGTTTCGGCACTCGACGGAATCGTGCCGGGCAGCGCGGGCTGCACGCTGTACTCCAGCGTGACGATGACGTTCGAGGTACGGAACACAATCCGCACGGTGCGCGACTGCGCCGCGGTGGCCCCGGCGGGGCTCAGCTTGTCGTCGATGAAGGCCTCGCTCCCGAGGCCCTCCAGCACGCGGGAGCCGAGCTCGGCGGGCGGGGCGGACGGGCTTCCGCCCGGGGAGGGCGATCCTGAGGCGGGCGTGGCCGCGGGGGCGTTGGCCGCCGGGGGAGTGGAGGCGGGCGCACTTGCGGGCGTGCCGGCGGGCGCGCCGCTGGGCGTGGGGCTCGGGCTGGGGCCGGGGAAGGGCAGGTGGGCGTCGGTGAGCTGGCGCACGTACACCTGGCGCGCCTTGTCGTCGTCGCTGGCGACGGCCCGGTCGTACGAGACCACGCGCTCGAAGCCGACCGACAGCAGCCGGGTCTCCTCGGGCGTCTGCGCGGTCCAGCGGCAGCCGACGCGGCGGTCGCCGTCGTACGAGGCGTCCGCGGTGCCCGCGTAGAGCTGGTCGCGCTGCGCGGGGGTGAGCGAGTCCGCGGCCGGAAGCATGGCCTTGAGGCGCTTGCTGTCGGCGCCGGCCTTGCAGGGCGCGGGCAGGATGCGGTACTTCCCTGGTTCGGCGGGCGCGGCCGCGTTGCCGCCGGCCTTCGAGTCGCTGGTGCTTCCGGTCCCGCTCCCGCTCGTGCACCCGGTCAGACCGGCCGCGCCGGCCACGAGCGCGGTGAGCATCGCGATGCCCGGCAGGGCTCGCCGTACCGCCTTGCGCTGCACGTCCAATGGCTCCCTTCGACCGGCGGTCCCGCCGTCGGTCAGGAAAATGCGTTGCCGCGACTCGCGCGCGGATGGACACAATGTCTATCGCACACGCTGGTGCCGGCGCCGGTCCCCTGTCGCATTTGGGATTAAGAGCGAGGCTTTTTGCGTATTGAGATTTTTCTGTGGCTTTCGGGGGATTGAGACCTTATGTCGTATGTAGAGGTACCTGGGGCGAACGTCCCGATCCGGATGTGGACGGACCCGGCGTCGGTCGAGGACGGCGCGATGCAGCAGCTCCGCAACGTCGCCACCCTCCCGTGGATCAAGGGCCTGGCCGTCATGCCCGACGTCCACTACGGCAAGGGCGCCACGGTCGGCTCGGTGATCGCCATGAAGGATGCGGTCTGCCCGGCGGCGGTGGGCGTGGACATCGGCTGCGGCATGTCGGCGGTGAAGACCTCCCTGGCGGCGAACGACCTGCCGGGGGACCTGTCGAAGCTGCGGTCGAAGATCGAGCAGGCGATTCCGGTGGGCATGGGCCTGCACAAGGAGGCCGTGGACCCGTCGCGCCTGTACGGCTTCTCGGTGGACGGGTACGACGACCTCTGGAAGCGCTTCGACTACCTCACCGATGCGGTCAAGTTCCGTCAGGAACGTGCCACGAAGCAGATCGGAACGCTCGGATCCGGAAACCACTTCATCGAGTTCTGTCTGGATGAGTCAGGTGCGGTCTGGCTGATGCTGCACTCCGGCTCCCGGAACATCGGCAACGAGCTCGCCGCGTACCACATCGGCGTGGCACGGGGCCTCGCGCACAACCAGAACCTCGTCGACCGGGACCTGGCGGTGTTCCTGGCCGAGACCCCGGAGATGGAGGCGTACCGCCGGGACCTCTTCTGGGCGCAGGAGTACGCGAAGTACAACCGTGCGGCGATGATGAGCCTGTTCAAGGAGGTCGTCCGGAAGGAGTTCCGGAAGGCGAAGGTCTCCTTCGAGAGGGAGATCAGCTGCCACCACAACTACGTGGCGGAGGAGCGGTACGACGGCATGGACCTGCTGGTCACGCGCAAGGGCGCGATCCGCGCAGGCAGCGGTGACTACGGGATCATCCCGGGCTCCATGGGTACGGGCTCGTACATCGTGAAGGGCCTCGGCAACGAGAAGTCCTTCAACTCGGCTTCGCACGGCGCGGGCCGGAAGATGAGCCGGACGGCGGCGAAGAAGAAGTTCTCGGCGCGCGACCTGGCGGAGCAGACCAAGGGCGTGGAGTGCCGCAAGGACTCGGGCGTCGTGGACGAGATCCCGGGCGCGTACAAGTCGATCGAGCAGGTCATCGACCAGCAGACGGACCTCGTGCAGGTCGTGGCCAAGCTCAAGCAGGTCATCTGCATCAAGGGCTGACGCCTGCGTGCAGTTGTCGGGGGAGTGGAGGGGCCCGGACCGGTGACGGTCGGGGCCCCTCCGCGTGCCGCGTCCGAGGACGGCCGGGCCGGCCCGTAGGGACTACAGCTCGCGGTGGACCTTCGTGTTCGAGGCCTGGGCGCGGGGGCGGACCACCAGGAGATCGATGTTGACGTGGCTGGGGCGGGTCACCGCCCAGGCGATGGTGTCGGCCACGTCGTCGGCGGAGAGGGGGTGCGCGACGCCCGCGTACACCTTCTCGGCCTTCTCGGTGTCGCCGCGGAAGCGGGTGGTCGCGAACTCCTCGGTCTTGACCATGCCGGGGGCGATCTCGATGACGCGGACGGGCTGGCCGACGATCTCCAGGCGGAGGGTCTCGGCGAGGACGCGGGCGCCGTTCTTCGCGGCGACGTAGCCGGCGCCGCCCTCGTACGTGGAGTGGCCGGCGGTGGAGGACAGGACGACCACCGTCCCGTCGCCGGAGGCGGTGAGCGCCGGGAGCAGGGCCTGGGTGACGTTGAGGGTGCCGATGACGTTGACCTCGTACATCGTGCGCCAGTCGGCGGGGTCGCCGGTGGCGACCGGCTCGGCTCCGATGGCGCCGCCCGCGTTGTTGACCAGTACGTCGACGGAGGGGTAGCGCTCCAGGGAGGCGGCGAACGCGTCCACGGCGGGGCGGTCGGTGACGTCGAGGGCGTGGGCGGCGGCGGAGTGGCCGGCCGCGGTGATCTCGGCGGCGAGGGCTTCGATGCGGTCCTTGCGGCGGGCGGTGAGGACGACGTGGTAGCCGGCCGCGGCGAGCTGGCGGGCGGTGGCGGCGCCGATGCCGCTGCTCGCTCCGGTGACTACGGCGGTCTTGGTGGCCGTGCTCATGTGCGGGGCTCCTGGTTCGTTCGTACGGGCGATTCCCCGCCAGCATAGGTGGGGCTGCCGGTGCCGCCGGGGCTCAGCGCCCGCGCGGGGAGTACATGATCACGGCCATGCCGGCGAGGCAGACGAGGGCGCCGATCACGTCCCAGCGGTCGGGGCGGTAGCCGTCGGCGACCACGCCCCAGACGAGGGATCCGGCGACGAAGACCCCGCCGTAGGCGGCGAGGACGCGCGCGAAGTCGCCTTGGGGCTGGAGGGTGGCGACGAAGCCGTAGAGGCCGAGGGCGAGGACTCCGGCGCCGATCCAGGCCCAGCCCTTGTGCTCGCGGACGCCCTGCCAGACGAGCCAGGCACCGCCGATCTCCAGCAGTGCGGCGAGGGCGAAGAGGGCGGCGGAGCGGGCGATCAGCATGGCCGGAAGCCTAGGCACGGTGAGCGGGGCGGGGGCGTGGCGTGCTGGCGCTGGGGCGGTCGTGGGCGTGCCGGAGCCGGGCGGGGCGGGCGAATGGCGGGAGGGCGTGCCCACGTTCGTGTGATGGTCCGACCGGTTGGGTCGGGTGGCGGCTAGCGTCCGCGCGTGGAGGTGGTGGCGATGCGCCGTGTTGCCGTACGGAGTGTGGTGCTGGCGGGGCTGCTGGTGCTCGGCGGTGGTCTGCCCGCGGGGGCGGCCCCCGTGGATGCCGGGCCGGAGGCGGACGTGGCCTACCACGGCCGGGTGTCGCTGGCCCACGCGCAGTTGCGGATCTTGCTGATCCCGCAGAACGAGGGGCCCTCGGCGTTGCCGAACGCGACGGTGCGGCTGTGGCTGTCGGCGCCGCTCGCGGACCGGCAGGAGCTGGCGGGGGGCTGTGCGCGGGCCGGGCTGCGGGAGGTGGTGTGCGAGACGGGGCCGCTGCCACTGCACGGGCGGGGGCGGCACATCGGGCTGGCGCTGGGGCTGCGGGAGCCGGTGTCGGAGGTGGTGGTGCGGGTCGACACGTGGTGGAACGGCGGTGCGACGGACCGGAACCTCGATAACAACGAGCACGTGGTGCTGGCGCTGGACACGGGCGACTCCTACGCCTTCTGAGCGGGGCCGGAGCCGTAGCCGGAGCCGGGGGTGCGGGTGGTGGGCAGGAGCCAGGTGGCCACGGCTGCGGCGAGTTCGGTGTCCGTGGCCGTCCGGGCGCTCCAGGCGATGTACCCGTCGGGCCGGACGAGGACGCAGGCGCTGCGCCGGTCCGTGCGCCAGTGGACGTGCGTGAGCGGGGCTCCGGGCGGGGTGGCCGGGCCGGGAGGGGTGATGAGGACGAAGCCGCCGGCGCGCAGGGCCTCGTACAGCCGCTGTCCGTGCGGGCCGGGTACGAGGGCGAGGTCGGGGGCGCGGCGGCCGGCGGGGCGGCGGGTACCGGGTGGGGGCGGGTAGGAGATCGCGATGCCGGAGACCAGGCCGAGGGCGCGGTCCCGGGCGGGGCCGAGGCGGGGGAGGAGGGCGGCGCCGAGGCTGCGGGCGGTGCGGCGGACGGGGCCGGTGGCCGTGACGGCGCGGACGAGGGCGCCGCTGATGCGCAGGACGAGGCGGCCGACGGGGTGGCGTTCGCGGTGGTAGCTGTCGAGGAGGGCTTCGGGGTCGGGGGTGTGGCCGTGGAGGGCGGCGGCGAGCTTCCAGGAGAGGTTGGCGGCGTCCTGGAGGCCGGTGTTCATGCCGAGGCCGCCGGCCGGGGAGTGGACGTGGGCGGCGTCTCCGGCGAGGAAGACGCGGCCCGAGCGGTAGTGCGGGACCTGGCGTTCGTCGCTGTGGAAGCGGGAGATCCAGCGGGGGTCGTGCATGCCGTGGTCGGTGCCGAGGGCGGTGCGGGCGATGGCGCGCAGCTCGTCGAGGTCGACGGGGTCGGTGTCTTCGGCGTTGCCGTCGCGGTCCCAGCCGATGGCGCGGTACCAGCCGTCGCCGAAGGGGACGAGGAAGGCGAAGGCGTCGGCGTGGCCGTTGACGGCGAGGACGTCTTCGGGGGGCGCGGCGAGGCGGACGTCGGCGAGGACCATGGAGCGGACGACGGCCTGGCCGGGGAAGGGCAGGCCGAGGGCGGTGCGGACGGTGGAGCGGACGCCGTCCGCGCCCACGGCGTGGCGGGCGTGGAGTGATGCGGTGCGGGCGCCGCGGGAGGTCCTCACGTCGAGGGTGACGGTGTCGCGGTCCTGACTCAGTCCGATGAGCTCACAGTCGTATCGGATGTCCACGCCTGTGGACAGCGCGCGGCGCTCCAGGAGTTTCTCTGTCTCATATTGAGGGGTGATGAGCGCGAACGGGTAGCGGGTGCTCAGCCGTTGAAGGGAGAGAGCCATGCCTCCGAAGGGGCTTACGCGGTCGATCCGTCGGCCGGTGGAGACGAGTTCGTCGGCGAGGCCGCGGGCGTCGAGCAGTTCGAGGGTGCGGGCGTGCACGGCGAAGGCGCGGGTGAGGTTGGCGGCGGTGCGGGGGCGGCGTTCGATGAGGGTGACGGAGAGTCCGGCGGCGGACAGGTCCCCGGCGAGGAGCAGTCCGGTGGGGCCGGCTCCGATCACGACGACGTCGATGGTGTTCTCTGCGCCCGCGGCGTCCTCGGTGCCCGCTGTGTCCTTGTCGACGGTCATGCCTCGGCAGTCTGCCAGCCGGGGGCCTCCGGGGTGAGGAGCCGGGCGTCAGACGGTGCCGGAGTCGGCGGTGCCGAATTCGACGAGCGCCTCGTCGACGATCCGCTCCAGGCGGGCGTGGTGGGCGCCGCGCCAGTAGACGCGCTCGCAGTCGGTGCACTGTGCGAAGACGTCGTAGGAGCGGTGCGTGCCGTGTTCGAGGCGGTCGCCCACGCTGTCCTTGTCGGCTTCGTGGAGCGGGCCGTTGCAGGCGGTGCAGCGGGTCCACGGTGCGAGGGCGGGCGCGAACCGGCTGAGGACGTCGCGCAGTTGCTCGTCGGGGTTGTCGCTGTAGACGTAGGCGCCGGCGAAGAGTTCGCGGCGGCGCAGCAGTCCGCGGTCGCGGGAGAGCAGCACGCGCTGTTCGGCCGCTGAGCGGGTGGCGAGTGCGGGGTCGCCGATGTCCTCGTTCTCGTAGGCGGCGTCGACGCCGAGCAGGCGCAGGCGGCGGGCGAGGGTGCCGAGGTGGACGTCGAGGAGGAAGCGCAGGGGCGCCCCGGGGATCTGCTGGGGGCGGTCGACGCCGAACACCTCGACGGACTGGCCGTCTTGGGGCACGTAGGAGACGGGCACCTCGTGGCCGTCGACGAGGAGGCGGCCGACTTCGGTGAGCGGGACGCCGGCCGATTCGACGACGTGGCCGAGGCTGGAGGCGCCGTCGGTCGTGGTCGGTACGCGTTCGGCGCGCCGGCTGGGCGCGGCGAACAGGCGCAGTTCGGGGGCGAGGGTGAGCTGAATACCGGGTCCGTTCACCCTGTCAGCATGCCACTGCCGGGGCGGTGGACGCGGCTGGTTTTAGGAGGTACGGGAGGCATGGGGGTCCACGCGGTCCCGAAATTGACGCGGTCCACGAAATTCACGGTGTCCACGAGCTCCGGGAGGTCCACGAGCTCCGGGAGGTCCGGGAGGCCGGGTCAGGAGGGAGAGGTGGTCCGGTCGTAGGTGTCGCGGTGGGCGCTGACCTCGTCGAAGTGGTTTTCGGCCCACAGTTTCACGGAGGAGAGGAGGCAGCCGAGGCTGCTGCCGAGGTCGGTGAGCCGGTAGTCGACGCGGACGGGGACGGTGGGGGTGACGGTACGGGTGACCAGTCCGTCGCGTTCGAGCGAGCGGAGGGTCTGGGTGAGCATCTTCTGGCTGACGCCGGGGATCTTGCGCCCGAGGTCGCTGTAGCGCATGGAACGGCCTTCGGCCTGGCCGAGGGCGCTGACGATGAGCCCGACCCACTTGTCGCTGATCCGCGCCAGGAGCTGGCTGGTGGGGCACTCCTTGAGGAAGGCGTCGTAGGCCGAACGGGCTTCTTCGCGGCGGGCTGCGGCGGTGCGGGTGGCCATGGGTGCCCCACTTCCGGGTCGGGTACGCACCCCGAAGTGCGTACTTACGAAAAGAGAGTACCTATCCCTAGGTTAGTGCTCATCGGAAACGAGCCAACGAACCGAACGGGGAGAGACGACATGAGTGAGCAGACGACGATGCTGGCGGCCGTGGTGAACGAGTTCGGCGGGCCGGAGCGGGTCGAGCTGGCCGAGGTGCCCGTGCCCCGGCCCGCGGCTGGCCAGGTCCGGATCCGGGTGCTGGCCGCCGGGATCAACCCGGTCGACGGCGCGGTCCGGGCCGGCGTCTTCGGCGGCGCCGGGCAGCGGCTAGGGCTCGGCTGGGACGTGGCCGGGGAGATAGCCGAGGCCGGCGCGGGGGTGACCGGCTGGAGCCCGGGCGACCGGGTCGTGGGGCTGCACTACGGGGCGGTCAAGCCGCTGGGCACGCACGCGGAGTACGTGGTGCTCGACGCCTCCGCCGTGGCGGCGGCACCCTCCGGCGGGGACGCCGTGGCCGCGGCGGCGCTCCCGCTGAGCGGGCTCACCGCCGCACAGGCGGTGGACCTGCTGGGTCTCGCCCCCGGGTCCTCGGTGCTCGTCACCGGCGCTGCGGGCGTCGTCGGCGGCCTCGCGGTCCAGCTCGCCGCAAGGGCCGGCCTCGTGGTGACGGCCCTAGCGGGCGCCGGGGACGAGGCGCTCGTACGGTCCCTGGGCGCGGCCGCGTTCGTCCCGCGTGGCGAGGCTCCGGCCGGGCCGGTGGACGGGGTCCTGGACACGGCTGTCCTGGGGGAGCCCGCGCTGGCCTTCGTCCGGGACGGCGGGGTCTACGTGGGCGTGATCCCCGGCGCCGCGCCGGCCGCCGAGCGCGGCATCCGGATCGAGGAGCAGGAGGTCGCCCCCGACGGGGAGCAGCTGGCCCGGCTGGTGTCCCTGGTCGACGCGGGCGGGCTCACCCTCCGGGTGGGGGACACCTTCCCGCTCGCGGACGCCCCGAAGGCCCACGCCCACCTGGCGACTCCGGGGACGCGCGGGCGGATCGTCCTGACCGTGTGAGGTGTCCCCCGGCGGGTGCTTGACCGGCGTGGGCCGGGTCCGGGGCTGGGGGTCGGGGGTCGGGGGTCGGTCCGGGTCCGGGGCTAGGGTCCGCGGGGCGGGGGTCGGTCCCGGTCCGGGGCCAGCGGATCCCACGGATCCCACGGATCCCACGGATCCCACGGATCCCACGGATCCCACGGATCCCACGGATCCCACGGATCCCACGGATCCCACGGACCGGGGGCGGGTCGGGGGCCGGTTCGGAACAGGCCTTAACGGTCTCGCGGGGTCACCTGCCGTACTGGAAGAAGCGGGCCGGGACGAAGACCTCGTGGCCGGTCGGGAAGCGGACGCGTACTCCGGACTCCGTCCACGTGGTGGATTCGATCCCCTTGGCTCCCAGGTAGGGGTCGATCTCCACCCAGTGTCCGTAGGACACGCTGGAATCCCGGCCTATCACCATCCTGTAGGAGTGCCGCCCCGACAGGGTGTGTTCGTGCACCAGCCCCAGGGAGTGCGGCCACTGGTCCTCGTAGACCACTGCCGAGGGCGCGCTGCTGCGGTACGTCACCTCGGTCCGCGGCCACCACAGCACCGTCATGAGTGCGACGGTCAACAGGACACCCGCCACCCCGCCCAGCAGCGCCGTGCCGATCCGGGCCCGCCGACGGGGCCGTACGGTCTGGTCGGACCGGTCAGGCGTGAGCGTGGCGATGATGCCCCTCCAGGGTTGGCGCTGCTCCGTACCGGCTGGCCGGAGAGGGCTCTGCGAGAAGGACGCGGAAACGGGTCGTTCGGTTGTGGTGGGGGCAGGGCCGGTGCCGGTAGGCCGTACGCGCACGTTCGGTGTCTGCCGCCGGACCAACGGGCGCCCCGCGCCATGGTCGCGGCCGGCACAAACTTTGGAGTCAGACTCCGGGGTGCTGGTACGACTGCTGCCACTGCCCGTACGGCTCACCGCCGGCAGTGCCTGCAGCGTGTGCCTGCGACTGCTCGGCCCACTCCTTGGGCACTTCCTGCTCCATGCCGCAGAAGGTGCACTGCGTCGCATACTTCGTCGAGAAGGGGAACAGCGGCACGAAGAACAGCGTGAACTTGGCGACGTGCTTCGTGAGCGTGTGCGCGGCAGGGTTGCCGCAGTGACGGCACGTCAGCGTGATTATCGCGAGCTGGTACAGATATACCCTGGTGCCAAAGATGATCATGAGTTCGGCCCTTCTGGGCTCACTGCCTTCCGCTGGGCGGGAGACGCTGACCGAGATCCCCTCTCCCATTTTCCCGGGCAGCCCCCAGATCCGCTCAGGGGCCCGAATCGCACTGCGGATGAGCCCCTGACCTGGTGCTTCGATGCCGAAAACCGTTCGTGGCACAAGTCACCGTGGGTTCAAATCCCCACCCACCGCCAGCGAACGGCCCCCGACCAGCTCGTTCGGTCGGGGCCGCTCAGCACCGGGACCGACCGCCGTTACCCGTGTTTCCCCGGCCGGATCCGGTAGATCCAGTCGTAGCTCGGGTGCGGGACCCCGGGCGGGTATTCGAAGTCGACCTCGCCCAGACATTCGAAGCCCGCCCGGCGGCAGACCGCGTTGGACGCAGGGTGGTCCGTGCCCGGGAAGGCGTGGACGGTGTCGCGCGTGCCGTGGCGCCGGACGTAGGCGAGGAGTTCGGCCAGCGCAGCCACCGCCAGGCCGCGGCCCTGGAACTCCGGCAGGATGCCCCAGCCCGCCTCGTAGACCGGCTCGCCCCGCCACTCCCGTTCCCAGAAGCCGACCGAGCCGACACCGGCGCCGTCGGCGCTCACCCGGAACATCCGCCCGGCCGCCGGCTCCCGCGCGCTCAGGGCCTCGTAGCGCTGCTGCCTGTCGGCGAGCTTCTCGGCCGGCTCGGGGCCGCCCAGGTGCGCGGTCATGGCGGGCTCGTTCTTGCGCTCCAGCAGCCAGAAGTCCCCGTCACCCCAGGGAGTCAGCAGTACGGATTCCATCCGCCCAGGCTGCCAGACGCCCACGGCTCGTGAAAGGCGCCCGGCGTAGCATCGGAAGGGAGACAGTGCACCACCGAGAGGAGGTGGCGTCCATGCCTGAAGCCCTTGGAATCGGGCACCTCGCCCTGACGGTGAGTGATGTGAAACGCAGCGCGGAGTTCTACAACCAGCTGCTGGACACGCAGACGGTCGTCGACATGGAGGACGAGTACGGTCCGTTCGTGGCCATCGCCTCCCCCGCCTTCGTCCTCGGCTTCCGCAGGCACGCGTCGACGAACCAGGCGGACGTCTTCGACCCGGCCCGGGTCGGCCTCGACCACTGCGCGTTCCACGTCGCGGACCGTGCGGCGCTGGAGGCCTGGGAGTCCCGGCTGGACGAGCAGGAGATCGCGCACACGGGCATCGTCGAGGACCCGTCCGGACTCCATCTCAACTTCCGGGATCCGGACAACATCGCCCTGGAGTTCTACCGCCCCGCCGCGCAGGGCTGACGCCGCGCAGGGCTGACGCCGCGCAGGGCTGACGCCGCGCAGGGCTGACGCGCGAGGCCGACCCGCGCGTCAGGACCGGACGCGGTCAGAAACAGAGGCAGACGCGGTCAGGGCCAGACCAGGCAGTACGGCTGGTGGCCCGCCTCGTGGAGGCGGTGCGAGAAGTCCTGCCACTCGTGGAGCAGCTGGTAGACGTTGAACGCGTCACGAGGGCCGCCGCGGTCCGGGACCGTGGACCAGATGAACGCGGCCGCGCCCACCGATTCCTCGCCGATGCCGCGCAGCGGGTCGACCACCGTCATCGGGAGCTTGACCACCGCGTAGTCGGGGTGGAGGACCACCAGTTCCAGCGGGGGCACCTGGTGCAGGGGTATCCCCTCGATGCCGGTGAGGACCATCGCGGCCATCGTCTCCGGCTTGATCTTGGTGAACAGGCCGCCCATGCCCAGTTCGTCTCCGCCGAGCTCCTCCGGCCGCATCGTGACCGGGACCCGGGCCGCCGTGGCGCCGTCCGGGGCGCCGAAGTACTTGTAGGTCACGCCCATGCCGCGGCCCCTGGGCAGGCCGTCCGGCGCTTCCAGGGGCTCCGGGATCGCGTCCGGCGCCTCGGTGGAGCGGCGGCGGTGCTTGCCCCGGCGGCGTGCTTCGCGGGCTTCGCGGGCGCGCTGCGGATCGAGGCCGTCCGTACCCTCGCCCGGTCCACCACCGCGTTGCATATCTCCACCCGACTGGTATTGCCTGCCCCGGCCCCGCGGCCCCCGCCACGCAGCCTGATCATCATGGCAGTGACCTCCCCCGCGGCGGCGCGGTGAAACGCCCGTCCGCAAGTCTGTCGCGGCCTCTGAGACCATGGCAGGTGTGAGCAACCCGTACCCGTATGAAGCCCCAGTTTCGCAGACGCTCTTCGAGCGCGCCTCCCTCGTGACCCCCGGCGGCGTGAACTCTCCTGTGCGCGCCTTCCGCGCCGTGGGCGGTACGCCCCGGTTCATGGTGTCCGGCACCGGTCCGTACCTCACCGACGCCGACGGCCGGGAGTACGTCGACCTCGTGTGCTCGTGGGGACCGATGATCCTCGGCCACTCCCACCCCGAGGTGATCGAGGCCGTCCAGGCGGCCGTCGCCCGCGGCACCTCCTTCGGCACGCCCGGCGAGGGCGAGGTCGCGCTCGCCGAGGAGATCGTCGCGCGGATCGAGCCCGTCGAGCAGGTGCGGCTCGTCTCCTCCGGGACGGAGGCCACGATGTCGGCGATCCGGCTGGCGCGCGGCTTCACCGGCCGGGCCAAGGTCGTGAAGTTCGCGGGCTGCTACCACGGCCACGTGGACGCGCTGCTGGCCGCCGCCGGTTCCGGGCTCGCGACCTTCGCGCTGCCGGACACCCCCGGTGTCACGGGTGCGCAGGCCGGCGACACGATCGTCCTGCCGTACAACGACCTGGACGCGGTCCGGACGGCCTTCGCCGCGCACCCCGGCGAGATCGCCTGTGTGATCACCGAGGCCGCGCCCGGCAACATGGGCGTCGTGACCCCGGCCGAGGGCTTCAACCAGGGGCTCGCGGACCTGTGCCGCGAGAACGGCGCCCTGTACATCTCCGACGAGGTCATGACGGGTTTCCGTACGAGCCGTGCCGGCTGGTACGGCGTCGACGGGGTCAAGCCGGACCTGATGACCTTCGGCAAGGTCATGGGCGGAGGCTTCCCGGCCGCGGCCTTCGGCGGCCGCGCGGACGTCATGGGGTACCTGGCTCCGGCCGGCCCGGTCTACCAGGCGGGCACGCTCTCCGGTAACCCGGTCGCCACCGCCGCGGGCCTCGCGCAGCTGCGCCTGCTGGACGCGGCCGCGTACGAGAAGGTCGACGCGGTCTCGAAGGAGATCCAGGGCCTGGTCACCGCGGCGCTCGCCAAGGAGGGCGTGGCGCACCGGCTGCAGACCGCGTCCAACATGTTCTCCGTCTTCTTCACCGAGGACGAGGTCCGCAACTACGACGACGCCAAGAAGCAGGAGTCCTTCCGCTTCAACGGCTTCTTCCACTCGATGCTGGCGCAGGGCGTCTACCTGCCGCCGTCCGCCTTCGAGTCCTGGTTCGTGTCCACCGCCCACGACGAGCGCGCGGTCGAGCGGATCGCGGCGGCCCTGCCGGCCGCCGCCCGGGCCGCCGCGGAGGCCACCGCATGAGCAGCAGCGAGATCACCGTCGTGCACCTGGTGCGCCACGGGGAGGTGCACAACCCGGACGGGGTCCTCTACGGGCGCCGGGACGGCTACCACCTGTCCGAGCTGGGCCGGCAGATGGCCGACCGGGTCGCGGAGCACCTGGAGAACCGGGACATCACCTACGTGGTGTCCTCCCCGCTGGAGCGGGCGCAGGAGACGGCAGCGCCGATCGCCAAGATCCAGGGCTTGGACGTGGCGACGGACCGGCGGCTGCTGGAGGCGGAGAACGTCTTCGAGGGCAAGACCTTCGGAGTCGGCGACGGCGCGCTGCGCAAGCCCGGCAATTGGAAGCACCTGACGAACCCGTTCAAGCCCTCCTGGGGCGAGCCGTACGTCGAGCAGGTGGTCCGGATGATGAGCGCGCTGGAGGCCGCGCGTGACGCGGCCCGCGGCCACGAGGCGGTGGCGGTCAGCCACCAGCTGCCGATCTGGATCGTGCGCAGCTTCGCGGAGAAGCGCCGGCTGTGGCACGACCCGCGCCGCCGCCAGTGCACGCTCGCCTCGATGACGTCCTTCACGTTCCAGGGCGACCAGCTGGTGTCCGTGGGCTACAGCGAGCCGGCCCGGGATCTGGTGCCGGCGCACCTGCTGGCCGGGGCGAAGCCGGTGAAGGGGAAGTCCAAGGCTTTCGGCGCCTGATCCGTGGGCCGTGAGCTGTGGCCCATGAGCCGTGGGCCATGGCCCGTGAGCCGTGGGCCGCTCCCGTTGAGCCACTTCCTGTGACGATCTGTTACAGCTTTACCTAAATAAATACAAGACGCGCGGGAATCACCGTGTCAGCACACAAGCCCAGGCTAATTGTCCGTTTATATAACGGAAGATGGGCTTTGGGTCTGACGACGGGACGGTGACATGCGCGACTTCAGCCGAAGGGGATTGCTCGGCCTCGGACTCGGCGCCGCGGCCACGGCCGTGGCCGCGGCCGGGATCGCCGGCTGCGGCTTGGGCGGCGGCAGCAGGGCCGAGCTGGGTAAACCCGGGCCGGTCAAGAACCCCAAGCCCGGGGAGAGGCCCGCGGCCAGGCCGATCGGTGACGGCTCCACCGCCGACACCGGGCCGCAGCCCAACCAGCCCGCCAAGCCCGTGCCCCTCCAGCCGGGCGAGACCCCGCCGCAGTTCGTCGTGTTCAGCTGGGACGGGGCGGGGGAGGTCGGCAACGGCCTCTTCCCCCGCTTCCTCAAGCTCGCCAAGGACCACGGCGCGGCGATGACCTTCTTCCTCTCCGGCCTCTACCTGCTGCCCGAGTCGAAGAGCGGCCTCTACCGGCCGCCGAACAATACCGTCGGAGCCTCGGACATCGGCTACCTCAAGGACGAGAACGTCCGCTCCACCCTCACGCACGTCCGCCAGGCCTGGCTCGACGGGCACGAGATAGGCACCCACTTCAACGGCCACTTCTGCGGCGGCTCCGGATCGGTGGGCAAGTGGACCCCGGACGACTGGCAGAGCGAGATCGACCAGGCCGTGTCGTTCGTCACCAACTGGCGTACGAACACCGGCTTCACCGACCTCGAACCCCTGCCCTTCGACTACCGCAAGGAACTGACCGGCGCCCGCACTCCGTGCCTGCTCGGCCGGGACAACCTGCTGCCGACCGCCCAGAAGCTGGGCTGGCGCTACGACTCCAGCTCGCCCGGCGGCCTGCAGGTCTGGCCGGTGAAGAGGTCGGGCGTCTGGGACCTGCCGCTCCAGTCCCTGCCCTTCCCCGGGCACTCCTTCGAGGTGCTGTCGATGGACTACAACATCCTCGCCAACCAGTCGAAGAACACCACCAGGGGCGTGCCCGCCAATTACCCGGGCTGGCGCACCCAGGCCACCGCCACCTACCTCGGCGGCTTCCGGCGGGCCTACGAGACCAACCGCGCGCCCCTCTTCATCGGCAACCACTTCGAGGAGTGGAACGGCGGCATCTACATGGACGCCGTCGAGGAAGCCCTCAAGGGCATGGCGGACAAAAGGGATGTAAGGCTCGTGTCCTTCCGGCAGTTCACCGACTGGCTGGACGTCCAGGACCCCAAGGTGCTCGACAAGCTCCGCGCCCTCGGCCCCGGCGAGTCGCCCGCCGTCGGCTGGGCCTCGTACCTCGCCGCCGCCTGACCAGGGCGCCCGCACCCCACCGGGGGGTGCGGTAGATCCACAAATTGCTCATGCGAAACTTTTCACATGAGCCTTAGCCGCGCGCTTGTCCGTCGAAGTAGCCGCCGCTCGACCAGCGGCCGTGCCGCCCTGCTGACCGCGGTGACCGTCGCGGGCGTCATGACCCTGACGTCCTGCGGCGGCTCGGACGACGGCGGCAAGTCGACCGGCTCCGGTGGCAACTACGTCACCGGCCCGAGCGGCATCTCCAGGGTGGCCCAGGGCAAGCGGGACGAGGCCCCGAAGCTCGACGGCGAGACCGTCGACGGCGGGACCCTCGACACCACCACCCTCAAGGGCAAGGTCGTCGTCCTCAACGTCTGGGGCTCGTGGTGCCCGCCGTGCCGGGCCGAGGCGCCGGGCTTCGCGAAGGTGTCCAAGGAGCTGGCCGACGCCGGCAAGGACGTCGCCTTCGTCGGCATGAACACCCGCGACACCAGCAAGCAGAGCGCGGCCTCCTTCGAACAGGACTTCGGGATCACCTACCCGAGCCTGTTCGACCCCGTAGGGAAGCTTATGCTCCGCTTCCCCAAGGGCACCCTCAACCCGAACGCGATCCCCTCCACGATCATCCTCGACAAGGAGGGCCGGGTCGCCGCCCGCACTCTGTCCGCGGTGAGCGAGGAGGAACTCCGCTCGATGATCGACCCGATCCTCGCGGAGCGGTGACCTCGTGGTCGAGTACGTGCTCGCCGCCGGAGCGACCGGCGTGAACACCACCGTCCTCAACGGAGCGCTGCTGCTGGCGCTGCCCATCTCGGTCCTCGCCGGGCTGGTCTCCTTCTTCTCGCCCTGCGTGCTCCCGCTGGTCCCCGGCTACCTCTCCTACGTGACCGGCGTCAGCGGCGCCGACCTCGCCGAGGCCCGGCGCGGGCGGATGCTGGCGGGCGCCCTCCTGTTCATCGCCGGCTTCACGGCCGTCTTCGTCTCCACCGGCGCGCTCTTCGGCTACTTCGGCGAGACCCTCCGGGAGAACAACGAGATCATCTCCCGGGTCCTGGGCGGCCTGGTGATCCTGCTGGGCCTCTTCTTCATGGGGGCGATCCCGGGTCTGACGATGCGGGAGTTCCGCTTCCACAAGAAGCCGACGGCGGGCCTGGTCGGAGCCCCGCTGCTCGGCGTGCTCTTCGGCGTCGGCTGGACCCCCTGCATGGGCCCGACGCTCGCCGCCGTCACCACGCTCTCCCTCGACCAGGCGAGCGCCGGCCGGGGCGCGCTGCTGACCGTCGCCTACTGCCTGGGCCTCGGCCTGCCGTTCATCCTCGCCGCGATCGCCTTCCGCAAGGCGCTCGGCGCGTTCGGCTGGGTGAAGAAGCACTATGCGTGGGTGATGCGCATCGGCGGCGGCATGCTGATCCTGACCGGTCTGCTGCTCGTCACAGGAATGTGGGACAGCATCGTCAGCGACATGCAGAGCTGGACCCAAACCTTCACGGTGGGGATCTGAGGACTACACGGACATGAGTACGACCGACAACGCGTCCACCGAGGCGCCGCACGAGTCCGCCACGGCTGACCCCGCCGAGGCCGCGGCCGGCGCCCAGCTCTCCACCGCCCCGTCGGAGGACAGCCCCACCGGGCCGGCCGTCGGCATCGGGGTGATCGGCTGGGCCCGCTGGTTCTGGCGGCAGCTCACCTCCATGCGGGTGGCGCTGATCCTGCTCTTCATGCTGTCCCTGGGCGCGATCCCGGGCTCCCTCATCCCGCAGACCAACGTCGACGCGATGAAGGTCGCCGTCTGGAAGAGGGACAACCCGTCCTGGGTGGGCGTCGCCGAGAAGCTCCAGCTCTTCGACGTCTACAGCTCGGTGTGGTTCTCCGCGATCTACCTGCTGCTGTTCATCTCGCTGATCGGCTGCATCCTGCCGCGGTCCTGGCAGTTCGTGGGTCAGCTCCGCGGCCGCCCACCGGGCGCCCCCAAGCGCCTGGACCGACTGCCCGCCTACACGACGTGGCGTACGGAGAAGTCCCCCGACGAGGTGCTCTCGTACGCGGGGACGCTGCTCGGCGGGCGGCGCTTCCGCACCGAGGCGGGCGGCGGGAACTCCGTCGCCGCGGAGAAGGGCTACTTGCGCGAGGCCGGGAACCTGGCCTTCCACGTGGCGCTGATCGTGATGCTGGTGGCCTTCGCCTGGGGGCAGTACTTCAAGTCCGAGGGCGGCAAGCTCGTCCTGCGCGGCAGCGGCTTCTCGAACACGCTCACCCAGTACGACGACTTCAAGTACGGCAGCCTCTTCGACCCCGACGACCTGCCGCCCTTCTCGTTCACCCTCGACAGGTTCGACGCCACGTACGAGATGTCCGGCCCGCAGAGGGGCACCCCGCGCGACTTCAAGGCGTACGTCACCTTCAGCGACGGCCCGGACGGCAAGCCGCAGAAGCGCGAGATCCAGGTCAACGAGCCGCTGGAGGTCGGCGGCTCCAAGGTCTACCTGCTCGGGCACGGCTACGCGCCCGTCCTCTCGGTCACCGACCCCAGCGGCAAGGTGATCTTCAAGGACGCCGTGCCGATGCTCCCGCAGGACGGCAACCTCACCTCCACCGGAGCCGTCAAGGTCACCGACGGCTACAAGGACAAGGACGGCAAGAAGGAGCAGCTCGGCTTCAACGCCGTCTTCGTGCCGACCTTCGCCGGCGAGGGCCAGGGCGTGATGTTCTCGCAGTTCCCGGAGCTGATCAATCCGCGGCTCATGCTCAGTGCCTGGCACGGCAGCCTCGGTGTGGACTCGGGCCTGCCGCAGAACGTGTACCAGCTGGACACCTCCAAGATGGAGTCGTTCAAGGACGAGTCGGGCGAGCTGTTCAAGCAGAAGCTGGCGCGCGGCGAATCGATGGTCCTGCCGAACGGCGCGGGCACCGTGAAGTTCGAGGGCATCGAGCGGTGGGCCACCTTCTCCGTCACCCACCAGCCCGGCAGCGGCCTGGCCCTGGCGGGCGCGATCGCCGCCATCGCGGGCCTGGCCGGATCGCTGTTCATCCAGCGCCGCCGGGTCTGGGTCCGCGCGGTGCGCGGCGAGGACGGTGTCACCGTCGTGGAGATGGCGGGCCTCGGCCGCAGCGAGTCCGCGAGGCTCCCGCAGGAGCTGGCGGAGCTCGCCGACCACTTGCACCAGCAGGCGCCGACTGCGCCTGAACCTGTTGAAGAAACCCCTGAAGGAGAGCGCGGATGACGCCGCTCGCAGCCGCAGCCAACGAGAATCTGGCTGAGATCAGCAATTACCTGGTCTATTCGTCGATGGCGGTCTACACGCTCGCCTTCTTCGCGCACATCGCCGAGTGGACCTTCGGCAGCCGCAGCAAGGTGGCCCGTACGGCCTCCGCACTGACCGCGGGCGACGGCGCCGCCGCCCCGGCCGTGCAGGTACGCGGCGCGGCGGGCAGCACCGCCGTCCTCGACAAGCCGAAGGTCGTCACCCGCTCCGCCGTGGGCCGGCGCGACGTGCCCGACGGCCCGGGTGCCGCGGGAGGCACCGAGCAGGGCGACCTGTACGGGCGGATCGCGATCTCGTTGACCGCGCTCGCCTTCCTCATCGAGGCGGCAGGCGTCGTCGCCCGCGCGCTGTCGGTGCAGCGGGCCCCCTGGGGCAACATGTACGAGTTCTCGCTCACCTTCTCCACGGTGGCCGTCGGCGCGTACCTGGTGCTGCTCGCCCTGAAGAAGAACGTCCGCTGGCTCGGCCTGATCCTGGTCACCACGGTCCTGCTGGACCTCGGCATCGCCGTGACCTGGCTCTACACCGACAGCGACCAGCTGGTCCCGGCCCTGCACTCGTACTGGCTGTGGATCCACGTCTCCACCGCGATCTTCTGCGGCGCCGTCTTCTACATCGGTGCGGCGGGCGCGGTCCTCTACCTGTTCCGCGACAGCTACGAGAGCCACCTGGAGGCGGGCCGCAAGCCGGGCAAGTTCCGCACCTCGGTGCTGGAGCGGCTGCCCTCGGCGGCCTCGCTCGACAAGTTCTCGTACCGGATCAACGCGGCCGTCTTCCCGCTGTGGACCTTCACGATCATCGCGGGCGCGATCTGGGCGGGCGACGCCTGGGGCCGCTACTGGGGTTGGGACCCCAAGGAGGTCTGGTCCTTCGTGACGTGGGTGGCCTACGCCTGCTACCTGCACGCCCGCGCCACGGCCGGCTGGAAGGGCCGCAAGGCCGCGTACCTCGCGCTCTTCGCCTTCGCCTGCTGGATCTGGAACTACTACGGCGTGAACATCCTGCTCAGCGGCAAGCACTCGTACGCGGGCGTCTGACCGGCGGGAGTGGGACGCTGGTGTCATGCCTCCTGTGAGCCATGGCACCAGCGAGAGCCCCGGCGAAGGCCGCCTGCGGATCCGCTTCGAGCTGCACCTGCCGTACGGGTACGAGGAGCTGTGGCCCGCCCTGACCACGCGGGAGGGGCTGCGCGGCTGGCTGGCCGAGGCGGAGGTCCTGGAGCGCAGGCTCGGCGGGGCGGTCACATGGCACCAGCTGGGCAGCCCCATGCTGGACACCGGCCGTGTCACGGCGTGGGACGTCGAGCGGGTCGTGGAGTACACGGTGGGCGGGGACGAGCGGATCCGCTTCCACCTGGAGGCGGTGGGGACCGACTCGACGGTGATCCGGTTCATCACCGAGCGCGGCGGGACCGAGCGCGGCGGGACCGAGAGAGCCGGCCCGGACGAGGCCGGGCGCGCGGACTTCCGGGACTCGCCGGACGCCCTGGACTGCCTGGCGGTATGGCACGAGCACTTCGAACTGCTGGAGTCCGCCCTGGCCGGGCGGCCGGTGGACTGGATCACCTGGACGGGTGCCCGCCGGGACGAGCTGCGCGAGGACTACGCGTCCCTGTCCAGGGCGTAACCCTGCCGCTCACGAGTCCGGTCGCACGCCCTGCCGCTCACGAGTCCGGTCGCACGCCCTGCCGCTCACGAGCCCGGCCGCACACCCGGCCGTTCCCCAGACCGGCCGCACGCCCGTCCCGGGCACCGAGGGCACCCGCGTCCTTCCCTGGGCCCGGTGAGCGCCCGGACCTCGTCCTAGTCCTTGTCCTTGCCCGTGTCCTTGTTCTTCTCCTGCTCGTCGCGCAGGGACTTCAGGAACTCCGGGTTGTCGTCGGGCGCGACCCACTGCGCCCGGCGCCCCCGGCCACCGCCGACCGGGGCCCGGTTCTTGCCCGCGGCCAGCCACACCACCGGTCCGACGATGGAGAAGAGCAGGATGATGATCACCCAGACCACCTTGGGGAGGTGCTTGACCTCTTCCTCCGGGGTGTTCAGGCAGTCGATGAAGGCGTAGATGGTCAGCGCGATGATCAGCAGGAAAGGCAGATAGCGCAGCACGGTGTGGGACCGACTCCCGGGCAGTGGCGGCGGGCCCACGACGGGCCCCGGTGACGCTTCCAGGGTAGTTGGTGACGGATACTGACCCCTATGGCTTACGACGATCTCCGCTCGCTGCTCCGGGCTCTGGAGCGGGAGGGCGACCTCAAGCGCATCAAGGCCGAAGTCGACCCGTACCTGGAGATCGGGGAGATCGTCGACAGAGTGAACAAGGCGGGGGGCCCGGCCCTCCTCTTCGAGAACGTCAAGGGCTCGGCGATGCCGCTGGCCATGAACGTCTTCGGCACCGACCGCCGGCTCCTGAAGGCCCTCGGCCTGAAGTCGTACGGCGAGATCAGCGAGAAGATCGGCGGGCTGCTGAAGCCGGAGCTGCCGCAGGGCTTCGTCGGTGTGCGCGAGGCCTTCGGCAAGCTCGGCTCGATGGTGCACGTGCCGCCGAAGAAGGTGAAGGGCGACTCCGCGCCCGTCCAGGAGGTCGTCCTCACCGGCGACGACGTGGACCTCGACCGGCTGCCGGCCCTCTTCACCTGGCCCAAGGACGGCGGTTCCTTCTTCAACCTCGGCCTCACCCACACCAAGCACCCCGAGACCGGCGTACGCAACCTCGGCCTCTACCGCCTCCAGCGGCACGACAAGCGCACCATCGGCATGCACTGGCAGATCCACAAGGACAGCCGCAACCACTACGCGGTCGCCGCCAAGCGCGGCGAGCGGCTGCCCGTCGCGATCGCCTTCGGCTGCCCGCCCGCGGTGACGTACGCGTCGACCGCTCCGCTGCCCGGCGACATCGACGAGTACCTGTTCGCCGGCTTCGTCGCCGGCAAGCGGATCGAGATGGTCGACTGCAAGACCGTGCCGCTCCAGGTCCCGGCCAACGCGGAGGTCGTGATCGAGGGCTGGCTGGAGCCGGGGGAGATGCTCCCGGAGGGCCCCTTCGGCGACCACACCGGCTTCTACACCCCGCAGGAACCCTTCCCCGCACTGAAGATCGACTGCGTGACGATGCGCAAGCGTCCGCTGCTCCAGTCGATCGTCGTCGGCCGCCCGCCGACCGAGGACGGGCCGCTGGGCCGCGCGACGGAGCGGTTCTTCCTCCCGCTGCTCAAGATCATCGTGCCGGACATCGTGGACTACCACCTGCCCGAGTCGGGCGGCTTCCACAACTGCGCGATCGTCTCGATCGACAAGAAGTACCCGAAGCACGCACAGAAGGTCATGCACGCCATCTGGGGCGCGCACATGATGTCGCTGACCAAGCTGATCATCGTGGTGGACGCCGACTGCGACGTCCACGACCTGCACGAGGTGTCCTGGCGGGCGCTGGGCAACACCGACTACTCCCGCGACCTGACCGTCGTGGAGGGACCGGTGGACCACCTCGACCACGCCTCGTACCAGCAGTTCTGGGGCGGCAAGGCGGGCATCGACGCGACGAAGAAGCTGCCCGAGGAGGGGTACACCCGCGACGGCGGCTGGCCCGACATGGTCGAGTCCGACCCGGCGACCGCCGCCCTCGTGGACCGCCGCTGGAAGGAGTACGGACTGTGAGCCCCGTCGCCATGGGCGGTCCTGCCCTCTTCATCGGCACCGACACGACGTACGTGGCCCTCGTGCGCCCGGGCCTCGACCCGGCCGACCCGGACGTCCGGCTGGCCGCCGAGCAGGCCGGGGTGTCGGCCGAGGAGTTCGCCGGGCCCGGCAATGTCTGGGCGCTGATGTGGGACCAGGACAGCGACGAGGGCGGCGGCTTCGAGCTGCCCGGCCTGCGGGACGCGGAGGCGGAGGACTTCGCGGACCGGCTGCTGGCCGAGCTGTCCTTCGAGACCGGCCCGTTCATCGTCGCGGCGGGCGAGGTGCTCCGCCTGCAGGCCCGCCCCGGCCCGGGCGGCGAGGCCTGCGGCTTCCAGGTCCACATCACCCCGCCGGAGGGCGAGGAACCGGCCCCGCTCACCCTGGAGATCCCTCCGGCGCCCGTCGCCGCACTCCGCGCCGACCTCGAAGACTTCCGCCGGAGCCTCGCATGATGACCACCGCCGACGGTGTGCTCGGACCCGGATCCGGCCCCGCGCCGCAGGCCACCGGCAAGGTCAAGGCCTTCTTGCGGCTCGTCATGATCGAGCACTCGGTCTTCGCGCTGCCCTTCGCCTACATCGCCGCGCTCACCGCCATGTTCCAGCTCGACCGGAACGTGCACTGGGGCAAGCTGCTGCTCGTCACCGTCTGCATGGTGGGCCTGCGGACCTTCGCGATGGCCGCCAACCGGATCATCGACCGCGAGATCGACGCCCGGAACCCGCGTACGGCCGGCCGCGAGCTGGTCACCGGCGCGGTCTCCGTCCGCTCCGCCTGGACCGGGGCCGGGATCGCGCTCGCCGTCTTCCTCGGCTCGGCGGCACTGCTGAACCCGCTCTGCCTGGCGCTGGCGCCCGTCGCGGTGGTCCCGATGGTGGTGTACCCGTACGGCAAGCGGTTCACGAACTTCCCGCACGCCATCCTGGGCCTGGCCCAGGCGATCGGCCCCGTCGGCGCCTGGCTGGCGGTCACCGGCGAGTGGTCCTGGGACGCGGTGATCCTGGGACTCGCGGTGGGCGTGTGGATCGGCGGCTTCGACCTGATCTTCGGCTCCCAGGACGTGGCCGCGGACCGAGCGGAGGGCGTCAAGTCCGTCCCGGCCCGCTTCGGCGTCCCGGCCGCGCTCTGGGGTGCTCGCGGCGCGCACGTCGTGACCACGGCCCTGCTGGTCTGGTACGGACTCGCCACGGAGGCGGGGGTGCTGTTCTGGTCGGGCCTGGTGATCGTCGCCTGCGCCTTCTGCTACGAGCACACCATCGTGAAGCCGCACGACCTGTCCCGCCTGAACCGCGCCTTCTTCACGGTCAACGGCTTCATCGGCATCGCCCTGTTCGTGTGCGCCCTGGCGGACCTGGTGGCCCGCGGCCTGACCTTCTAGACCGGGAGCGCCCCACCGCGGGCCGGCCGACGGAAGAACAGGGCCGTCAGCACGCCGGCCGCGAGGCCGCAGAGGTGGCCCTGCCAGCTGACCTCGGTGTTCGTCGGCAGCATGCCGAGGAAGAAGGAGCCGCCCCAGATCGCAGCGATCACCACTCCCACCGCGATGCCGAGGACCTTCCGCTCGACGAAACCGCGGACCACGAGGTAGCCGAAGAGGCCGAACACCAGGCCCGAGGCGCCGGCGGTGTTGGTGTGCGAGGGGGATATCAGCCAGACGCCGATCCCGTCCCCGAGGATCACGAGGGCGCTGGCGGCAAGGAAGTGACGTATGCCGCTGAGCGCGGCGACGAAGCCGAAGATCAGCAGCGGGACGCTGTTGGCAGCCACGTGCGCGAAGCCGAAGTGCAGGAACGGGGCGGTGAGGATGCCGCCGAGTCCGTCGGCATCGCGCGGGGTGATCCCGTACGGATCCAGCGCGTGCCCGGTGGCGAGATCGATGACCTCGATCACCCACAGCAGGGTCACCCAGCCGAGCATCAGCTTGGCCGCGGCCTTCGCGCGGTCGGCCTGTGTCCAGGTGTCCTGAGCCGTGCTCACGGTCGTTCCCCTCGTCGTGCGTCCCACCCCCTGGAACGTGCGGCCACCATAGCGAGTGCCCGCCCGTGGTGGCCGGATAGTCTCGGAGGTATGACTGAGCGCAAGCGCACCCCGTGGGTGGTCGGGGTTTCCGGGGCGTCCGGGACGCCGTACGCGGCGGCGGTGCTCCGCGGGCTGCTCGCGGCGGGGGAGAGCGTCGACCTGGTGGTCAGCCGGGCTTCGCGCCTCACCCTGCTGGACGAGACCGGGATCGCCTTCCGTGACGCGCACTGGCGCGACGATCTGACGCAGTGGCTGACGTACGGCGCCGACGGCAAGCCGGGGACCTTCCCGCCCTTCGAGGGCGATGTCCGGTACTGGGGCGCCGGGGACCTGGCGGCCGGGCCGAGTTCGGGCTCGTACCCCGTCAAGGGGATGCTCATCGTCCCCGCGTCCACGGCCTGCGTGGCAGGGGTGGCGCTCGGACTGTCGAAGGACCTGCTCCAGCGCGTCGCGAGCGTGACGCTCAAGGAGCGGCGCCGGCTGGTGGTCGCGGTACGGGAGACCCCGCTGAACGGGCAGACGCTGAAGCATCTGGTGGCGCTGGACGAGGCGGGCGCGATCGTGCTGCCCGCCTCTCCGGCGTTCTACGCGGGCGCGACGCACATCCAGGACCTGGTGGACTTCGTCGCGGGGCGGGTGCTGGACGCGGCAGGGGTGCCGCACCGGCTGTACCGCCGTTGGGAGGGAGAAATCAGGGGGCACCCCCAGCGGTAGCCGGGGGAGGAACTCGCCCCCGGGTCAGGCCTTCTTGGCCCGGACCGGCTTGCGGGTCTTGTCGACGCGGTAGGCGGCGGCGGGCTGGTGGGCACGGGATCGGTTGGCCAGCTCCTGGAGCTGTCGCATGTGTGCGTAGGCCATCTCGATCGTGTACACGGTGAACCACTCCTGAAGATCGTCATTGATCTGTTGAAAGATTCACAGGGCGTTGACCCTGTGTGCCTTAGATTCTATACCTAAACTTGCAGGATCGCCGAATAATGGAAGGCTCCACGTAATGGACACGGTGGACAGGCAGCTCATCCAGGCACTTCGCGAGAACGGTCGTGCCTCGTACGCGGAGCTGGGCCGTCTCGTGGGCCTCTCCGGCCCCAGCGTCACCGACCGCATCAACCGGCTGGAGACGGCCGGCGTCATCACCGGCTACCGCGCGACGGTGGCCGCGGCCGAACTCGGCCTCGGCGTCACGGCGCTGATCGGCATCTCCCTCTCCGACGCCGCGGACCACGAGGACGTGGCCCGGCGGCTGCGCGACCTCGCGGAGATCGAGGACTGCTGGTTCATCGCGGGTGACGACTCCTTCATGCTGAAGGTGCGCGCCAGCGACGTGGACGGCCTGGAGAAGATCATCCGCAAGCTCTCCGGCACCAAGGGCGTCTCGCGCACCCGTACCACCATCGTGCTCTCCACGAAGTGGGAGAACCGGGTCGGGGAACTGCCCGAGGAAGGCTGAGAGTACGGTTGGTCGGGTTGCAGGACAGGTTTCTAGAGGAGGCGACCGGCTGATGGACGCTGGGCTCAAGCGCGAGCTGGAGGAGAAGGTCCGCTCCGGCGAGCGGCTGACCCGTGAGGACGGCATCGCCCTCTACGAGTCGGACGACCTGGCCTGGCTCGGTGGCCTCGCCCACGAGGTGCGGACGCGCAAGAACGGCGACGTCGTGCACTTCAACGTCAACCGCCACCTCAACATGACGAACGTGTGCACCGCGTCGTGCGCGTACTGCTCGTTCCAGCGCAAGCCGGGCGAGAAGGACGCGTACACGATGCGCATCGAGGAGGCCGTGCGCCTGGCCAAGGCCATGGAGAACGACAACCTCACCGAGCTGCACATCGTCAACGGCCTGCACCCGAACCTGCCGTGGCGCTACTACCCCCGCTCGCTCTCCGAGCTGAAGAAGGCGCTGCCGAACGTCTCGCTGAAGGCGTTCACGGCGACCGAGATCCACCACTTCGAAACGATCTCCGGGATGTCGGCTTCCGACATCCTGGACGAGCTGATCGAGGCCGGCCTGGAGTCGCTCACCGGCGGTGGCGCGGAGATCTTCGACTGGGAGGTCCGGCAGCACATCGTCGACCACCGCACCCACTGGGAAGACTGGTCGCGCATCCACCGGCTCGCGCACTCGAAGGGCCTCAAGACCCCTTCGACGATGCTGTACGGGCACATCGAGGAGCCGCGCCACCGCGTGGACCACGTGCTGCGGCTGCGCGAGCTCCAGGACGAGACCGGTGGCTTCCAGGTCTTCATCCCGCTGCGCTACCAGCACGACTTCGTGGACATGCAGGACGGCAAGGTCCGCAACCAGCTCCAGGCGCGGACGACGATGGCGACGGGCGCCGAGGCCCTGAAGACCTTCGCGGTGTCCCGCCTCCTCTTCGACAACGTGCCGCACGTCAAGGTCTTCTGGGTGATGCACGGCGTGCAGACCGCCCAGCTCGCGCTGCAGCACGGCGCGGACGACATGGACGGCTCGGTCGTCGAGTACAAGATCACGCACGACGCGGACAACTACGGCACCCCGAACAAGCTGGGCCGCGAGGACCTGCTGGAGCTGATCCGCGAGGCGGGCTTCCGGCCGGTCGAGCGCAACACGCGCTACGAGATCATCCGCGAGTACCCCGGCCCGGACGCGGGTCTGCGGGAGGCGCCGCAGGCGATGCGCCTCTGACCTCACGGTCTGCCCTGCGACAACGGAGCCCCGATCCGGCCGGATCGGGGCTCCGGCGTTTCCGGATCCGGCGTTTCCGGCCCCGGCGTTTCCTGACCTGGCATTGCCCCCGGCGGTTCTCTGGACCCGGATTTATGTAATAGGTAGCATAGGGTTGTGTCTATTACCTTCACTCTGGATCCGGTCGTCGACCCCGCCCTGCGCGCGGGGATCCTCAGTCTGTGGACGGACGTGTCCAACACGGGCGGCGCGGTGGGCTTCGTACCCCCCGTCACCGCCGACGACATCCGCCCGGCGCTGATCCGTCAGCTCGCCGCCGTCGCCGACGGGGGCAGCCGCCTGGTCGTCGGGCACGACGAGGAGGGACGGGTCGCCGCCACCGCCTTCCTCACCCACAACACGCACCGTCTCCAGCTCCACTGGCTGTGGGTGTACACGGTGATGGTCCACCCCCGCCACCAGGGCAAGGGCGGCGGACGCGGTCTGATGGCCGCGGTGGAGGAGGCGGCCCGCTCGATCGAGGGCATCGAGGCGATCCGCCTCGGCGCCCGCGGCGGCCACGGCCTGGAGCACTTCTACGCGGCCTGCGGCTACAAGGAGGTCGGCCGCGTCCCCGACGCCATCCGCGTGACCCCGGGCGACGACCGCGACGACATCACGATGCTGCTGCCGCTGCGCTGACCCCAGCGGGCGGAGGCGGCGTCCCGGCGTGCTTCACTGGACGGGCACGTGCCGCCGTACGACCACGACGAGAGAGAAGGGGTCACCGTGTCCCTCAAGCCGAGCGCAACGATCCGCTACACCGCGATGCGGCTGGGCATCTTCGTCGGGTGCCTCGTCGTCGTCGCGGGCCTGGTCCGCCTCGGCTGGGTGCCCGCCGGGCTCGGGGACGCGAACTTCGCCTGGGTCGTGCTGCTCGCCCTCGTGGTGTCCGCCCCGCTCTCCTTCGTCCTCCTGCGCAAGCAGCGCGACGAAATGTCCGAGCAGATCTCCGGCCGCGTCGCGGGTGCGAAGCAGAAGCTCGCCGAGAACCGCAGCCAGGAGGACCTGGCCGACGACGCGGCGCGCGCGAACTCGTAAACAGCCCAGTTGGGTTCATCACACACCGAACCGCCCCAGCGACGGGACTACCGCCCGTAACGCTGGGGCGTTCGGTTTTTCCGGGGCCCTGCGGCGCCGAGCGGAGGAGAGCCCGGGGGCCTCGCGCGGCCTGACTCAAAGAACGCCTTTGAGATTCCCAAAGGAGAAGTGTTAGCGTGTTCGACATGTCGACCACAGCTGCGCACCCGATGACCGCGAGCGTCCCGCTCGTGTCGCGCCTGCACGTCGACCTCTGCCGCCGCGTGTCCGCGGCCTGTTGCTGTTGAGCTGAAACGATCCAGCAGCGGTCCTGGCGGTCCCGGCCGGCCCTTCCTGGCGGCTGCCGCACCGCGTCACCACCGCAGAACTTCCCCTGTCTTCGTGCGCCATCTCCGGAGAGTGTCCGTGTCCGCGACCCCCCAGGCCCCCGCCAAGGCCTCGTCCTCGTTCAAGTTCCCCTTCTGGGCCCAGATCATCGCCGGTCTGGCCCTGGGCGTCCTCTTCGGGTGGATAGCCCGCAGCCAGGACGTCAGCTGGCTCGGCACCACGCTGGAGAAGGTCGGCGACATCTTCGTCCAGCTGCTGAAGCTGGCCATCGCCCCGCTCGTCTTCTTCGCCATCCTGGTGTCCATCACGAACCTGCGGAAGGTGAACAACGCCGCACGGCTCGCCTCCCGCACGCTGCTCTGGTTCATGATCACATCGCTGATCGCGGTCGGCATCGGCCTCGCGATCGGCTTGCTGACCGACCCGGGCGCAGGCACCGGCCTCACCGCCGCCGACGGCAAGGAGCCGAAGAAGGCCGGCTCCTGGATCGACTTCCTGACCGGGATCGTGCCGACGGACATCGTCACGCCGTTCACCGAGCTCAAGGTCCTCCAGATCGTCTTCCTGGCCGTCGTCGCCGGCATCGCCGCCCTCCAGCTGGGCGGCAAGGCCAAGCCGGTCCTCGACCTCGCGGAGTCCGCCCTGGAGCTCCTCCAGAAGGCCCTGTGGTGGGTCATCCGCCTCGCCCCGATCGGCACCGTCGGTCTGATCGGCACCGCGATCGCCACGTACGGCTGGGACCTCATCGGCAAGTACGCGACCTTCACCGCCGACATCTACGTCGGCTGCGCCCTCGTGATGTTCGGCGTCTACCCGCTGCTGCTCGCCACCGTCGCCAAGGTCAGCCCTCTGCAGTTCTTCAAGGGCGCCTGGCCGGCCATCCAGCTGGCCTTCGTCTCCCGCTCCTCGGTCGGCACGATGCCGGTCACCCAGAAGGTCACCGAGCGCCTCGGCGTCCCGAAGGAGTACGCCTCCTTCGCCGTCCCGTTCGGCGCCACCACCAAGATGGACGGCTGCGCCGCGATCTACCCGGCGCTCGCCGCGATCTTCATCGCGCAGATTTTCGACGTGCAGCTGGGCATCAAGGAGTACCTGCTCATCGTCTTCGTCTCGGTCATCGGCTCGGCCGCGACGGCCGGTCTGACCGGCGCGACGGTCATGCTGACGCTGACCCTCTCCACGCTGGGCCTGCCGCTGGCGGGTGTCGGCCTGCTGATGGCGATCGACCCGATCCTGGACATGATGCGCACCGCCACCAACGTGGCCGGTCAGGCCCTGGTCCCGGTCATCGTCTCGGCCCGCGAGGGAATACTGGACAAGGAGGCCTACGCGACCGCTTCGGCCTCCCCGCTGGACGAGCCCGCCGCCGCGCGGGAGCCGGTGGCCGTGGCCGCCTGACCCCTGGCCGCCCGGCCCGTCCTGAACTCGCCGCAGCCTCCGCCCCCGTCCGGGCGGGGGCTGTGGCGTTTCCGCGCGCCGGCGTCAGACCGTCTGCGCGCGGAGGTACGCGACCGCCGCGAGCAGGAACGGCGTGGCGAACCACCACCGGCCCAGGGTCCGGCGGAACACCGGGGTGATGGTGATCAGCAGCCCCAGAAGACACAGGACGACCGACACGTCGGCCATGAAGCGGACGTCCTCGCGCGCACGGTCGTCGCCCGGCTCCACCTGCCCGAACAGCGTGAGGAAACAGAAGTACGCAGCCGGCAGGTAGAGGAGAACGAGCGGAACGCCCAGCACCCACTGCAGGCAGCCCCGGTCCTCGGGCAGGTCGATGTTCTCGCGCCGGTGCGTCATCGCATGGCTTCCTTCACTCGGCCCAGGTCGTCGACGAACCGGTCACCATATCCCTGAGCCTTGCCGAGGTCCCAGTAGGGTCCGCCGTTGTAGCGTGCGGCGATCTCCCGCTTCTGGGCCTCGGTCAACTGGTCCGCCGGGACGTCGGCGAAGCTCGTCTCCGCCTTGATCTGTGCCAGGTAGGCCCCGGCGATGAAGGCATTCTGCTTCGGGTCCTGGAGTGCCTGTTCCACCAGGCCGCGCTGCTGCTCGGTGAGGTGCTGGGGGTCGTAGCCCAGCACTTCGGCACCGCGCCGCAGCTGGATGGCGATGGGGCCGTACGAGGTCTCGTCCGACGCGCCGCCGAGCCGGTCCGGGAGGTTCTTCGCGGCGATGGGGCTCAACCCCCACGGCGCCTCGGCCTGTTCGCGAAGCGCCCCCGTCAGGTCGTCGGCGAAGCCGGGCTGGAAGCCCCCGACCTCCTGCCAGGCCACACCCGCGACGAGGTCCTCGGGCAGCCCCGCGTGCGCGGCCGCCGCCCGCAGGATCTCCTTGTTCTGGGAGATCCAGTCGGCACGCATGCCGTCGGTGAAGTTCGGCATCCAGTAGGTGTCGGCCGCATCGGGCAGTCCTGCCACCCGCATCCGGATGTCCTGCAGCTGCGGTGAGATCAGGGTGTCCGGGCCGACCGGCCCGGACATCTCCCGCTTCGGACCGCTGCCCGGCAGGTGGGTCAGCGGGCTGGTGCGGGCCTCCGCCGCCTCCCGGCGGATGTCCGCCATCGCCGCGTACAGGTCGGGCCGGCTGCCGCCGCCCTTGAGCTTGAACTCCGGCAACAGCTCGTACGCCTGCTTCAGCGCGTGCACGCAGGTGCTGCGCGCCTCCTGCTCGACCGTCTTGGCCAGGTGGAAGTCACCGCCTGCGGCGTCGTGGAGCCGATTCGCCTCGTCCCGGATGTCGTCCACGTCCATCGTGAGCTCTGCCAGGCCGTCGAGGAACCCGGTCGTGGCCCGCATGTCCTCCCACTGCTGCATCGGCTCCGCCTCCTGCGCCGTGCGGGTGATCGCGGTGCCCTTCGTGCCGATCAGCGCGGCGAGCGCCCGCTCCGAGCGCTTGCCGTTGCCGTAGTGGGACTTGGCCGTGGTGAGGGCCACGGCGTACGCGTTCAGGGCACTGGCCGCCTTGTCGTAGCCCTCGGCCATGTGGGTCACCAACTGCCGGGCCTCGGCGAGGCGGCCGGTGTAGGTGTGGCTGCCGTCGCTCTGCCACTGCGTACCGGTCTCCGCGCGCCGGGCGGGTTCCCCGACCTGGACGAGGAGATCGCGCAGCCGGCGGAACTCCGCCGCGTTGCGCTCGACGAGCGGCGGACTGCACTCCTCCAGGAACTGGACGTCCTTGTGGTAACTCAAGCTGCTCACTTGGCCTCCGGCTTCACGTACGTGCCCTCGTCGACGATGCGGCTGAGGAAGGACGCGGCGGTGCCGTGGTCCACGTGGGCGAAGCTGGTGCCGGTGGTCTTGAGGCGGGTGGCGAGGCCGGCGAACAGGGCGATCGTGTCCTTGAACTGGTCGTCGGCGAACTGTGCGAAGCGGAGGGTTTGGGCCGCGACGTCCGTGTGCGCCCGGGGTGCGCGGGCCATCGTGCTCGCGTCGCCGTCCGGGCGGCCCTCGTGCAGGAGCGCGGCGATCTCGATGAGGAGGTTGGCGTTGCCGTTGATGGACCCGACCCCGGCCAGCAGGCTGCCGGCCGGGCTGCCGCCCGCCTCGGGCGCCGCCTGGTTGAGCCGCATTGCGGGCGACTGCCGCCCGGCCAGGGCGACAGCCTTGTGCTGAGCCCATTCAGTATCGAACGACACGTGGTTCCCCCTGACTTGACCCGGAAATGATGGATCATGTGCATGCTAATACGGGGAAAACGGCATCGGCGCCGTCAGGAGAGTCTCCAGAGCCGGATGGTGGAGTCGTTGCTTCCGCTGGCGAGGGTTGTGCCGTCGGGGCTGAAGGCCGCCGAAGCCACATCACTGGTGTGGTCGGTGAGGGTGGCGATGTTCGTGCGGGAAGGAAGCGGTCTCCCAGAGTCGGACGGTTGTCGGCAACCACCTTGCGCAGCACCGCTCGCTGTCGCTGGTCGCGATCGGGCTGACGCTCCACATCCAGTCGCTTCCGGCCGGTGCGAAGGTCGGCATCAAGAGGCTTGCGGACCGGTTCCCGGAGGGCGAGGTCCGGATCGCGTGACCTTCCCACCGCCCGAGCCCGACAGGAGGCCTTCGACCTGCTCGCGCGGCTGCGCGCCGACGATCCCCGGTTGCTGCTCCCGGAAAAGGCCGTGAAGCAACTCGCGCCGGGTGTGCAGGCCTGGCTGGACCGCGGTGCCGAGCCCGAGGCCGTACGCCACATCCTGGCCGCGAACCTTCCCGCCGATCTCCGCCATCCGGCGGCCCTCATCGCCTACCGCCTCAGGACAGAGATCCCGGCCCGCATCCCCGCCGCCCCGGCGGCGAGGCCCGCCCGGCGCCCGGACCCTCTCCAGAAATCCGCGCCCGGGGCGTCGGGCAGCAGCTGCAGGTCCAGCTCTGTTCGGGGACGGGCGGTGGAAGAACGCCACGTCCAGGTAGGTACTGGCCGCCGGGGGCGCCAGGGGCACACCCGCCTCCTCGCTGTCGCGCAGACAGCGGGCGAAGTCCGCCGCGGTGCGCGGGGTCAAGCGGTACCTACCGTTCGCGGCCCCCCCTTGGCGTAGGCGTCGCCCGAACGGGGCCGCGGCCGTCCCGCGCCGCCGTCAGGTGTGGTCATGGACCCGCTCCAGGTCGCCGTACTCGGGGTGGTCCCGGTAGGGGAAGTGGCTGGTGAGGGTGACGGCCAGGTCTTCCCCGACGGAGTCGATCAGCTCCCTCCCGGTTCCGGTCCCCCTCTCGAATCGGCCGCCGACGGCTGCCGACACGGCGGCGTCGATGAGGGCGCGGACCAGACGCTCCTCGTCCTTGTCCCACGCGAACGCGTGCTGCGCAGGATCGATTTCCTCCCAGGTCAGCCGCCGCGACGGGGGCTCGGGGACCTGGTTCTCGGGAAGGGCGATGGTGGGCCCGGTTGTACGTCACCCCGTGAGCTTTCCTCCGCTGTCGGTGCTGGCCGGCGAATTAGCAGGGCGGCGGCATGCGGGCGTGGCGTGGAGCGTGGGTGAAGAAGGGGTTCAGGGGGTGTCGGACGAAGATACGGGTCCGTAGATTACCGGCGGTAACGCTCGTGCCGAACCGAGGAGAGTGCGCCGTGGAAGCCGAGCTGAGGCTGGTCAGAGCCGTCGAGCCCGTCAAGACAGTGGTCGACGGGGTGGTGCGCGAGGTGCGAGTGCCCGCGCTCGCGCCCGTTCCGCAGCGGGGCTCGCTCGGGGACGTCCCCTTCGACAACGCCCGGGAGGCCCCCCGCGAGGCGGTCCTGGCGCGCAAGGACCGGGACGGGACCTGGCGTGACGTCACGGCCGCCGAGTTCGCCGCCGAGGTGCTCGCCGTGGCCAAGGGCCTCATCGCCGAAGGGCTGCGCGAGGGCGACCGGCTCGCCATCATGGCCCGTACGACCTACGAGTGGACCCTGCTCGACTTCGCGGGATGGGCCGCCGGGCTGGTCACCGTACCCGTCTATCCGACCTCCTCCGCCCTCCAGGCCCGCTGGATCCTCCACGACTCCGGCGCCGTGGCCTGCGCCGTCGAGGACACCGCGCAGGCGCGGATCATCAGCGCCGAGCGGGCCAACCTGCCCTGGCTGGCGCACCTGTGGGAGTTCGACACCGGCGCGATCGCCCGGCTGGTCAAGGCCGGGGAGCGGCTGCCCGACGCGGTGGTGCACGCGCGCCGGGCCGCCCGTACGCCGGACTCCGTCGCGACCCTCATCTACACGTCCGGCACGACCGGGCAGCCCAAGGGCTGCGTGATCACGCACGGCAACTTCTTCGCCGAGGTGGACAACGCGGTCGAGCTGCTGCACCCCGTCTTCAAGTCCGTCAGCAAGGACCCGGCCTCCACCCTCCTCTTCCTGCCGCTGTCCCACGTCTTCGGGCGGATGGTCGCCGTGGGCTGCCTGCGGGCCCGGGTGAAGCTCGGGCACGCGCCCAGCATCAGCACCGAGGACCTCCTCGCCGACCTCGCCGGATTCCGGCCGACCTTCCTCCTCGCGATCCCGTACGTCCTGGAGAAGGTCTACAACACCGCCCGCGCCACCGCCGAGAAGATGGGCCGGGCGTCGTCGTTCGACCGGGCGGCGCGGATCGCGCAGCGCTGCGGGGAGCTGGTCGGCGGCAAGGCCCCGGGGCTCGGGCTGCGCGCCGCGCGCGCCCTGTACGACCCGCTCGTCTACCGGCGGATCCGGGCCGCGCTCGGCGGCCGCGTCCGCTACATCCTGAGCGGCGGCTCCCCCCTGGGCCGACGGCTCGCCGCGTTCTACACCGGCGCCGGCATCGAGGTCTTCGAGGGCTACGGACTGACGGAGACGACCGGCGCGAGCACCGTCACCCCGCCGCAGCGGCCGAGACCGGGCACGGTCGGCTGGCCGCTGCCGGGCACGGGCGTACGGATCGCGGACGACGGCGAGGTGCTGCTCGGCGGCCGCCACGTCTTCGCGGGGTACTGGAACAGCGGGCAGGGCCTGCCGGCCGGCAGCTGGCTGGCGACGGGCGACATCGGCGAACTCGACGCCGACGGCTACCTCACCATCACCGGCCGCAAGAAGGACCTGATCATCACCTCCGGCGGCAAGAACGTGGCCCCCGCGCCCCTGGAGGACTGGCTGCGGGCCCACCCGCTGGTCGGGCAGTGCATGGTGGTCGGCGACAACCGGCCGTACGTCACCGCCCTGATCACCCTGGAACCGGACGGGCTGCTGCACTGGCGGCAGATGCACAAGAAGCTGGGCGTGCCGATCTATGAGCTGGTGCGGGACGAGGCACTGCTGGCGGACCTCCAGCGGGCGGTCGACGAGGCAAACCAGCTGGTGTCGCGCGCCGAGTCGATCCGCCGCTTCGCCGTCCTTCCGGGCGACTTCACGGAGGCGCGCGGGCACCTGACGCCCTCGATGAAACTCAAGCGGGGCGCGATCGCCCGCGACTACCGGGACCGGATCGAGGAGCTGTACCGGGGGCCGCGCGACCGGTGACCCCCGGTGCGGTGGGCTGCGCCGCGGGCCGGGCTGCCGCTGCCCGGGTCCGACCCGCCGCGGGCCGGGCTGCCGCTGCGCGTGGCCGTCTCCCGCCCCGCCCTTCCACCGTTCCCCGGGCTCTGCCCGGAACCGGTCCTCAAAACGCCGGACGGGCCAAAAACAGCCCCGCCGGGAGGGGGAGCCGCCCGCAGGGCTCCGCCGCCTGACGTGAGCCGGGACGGGACTGGGCAGGCGGGGGCCCGGGCAGGCGCTTATGGTGGGCAGACTGGTCCGGGGGGCCGCCCGAGGAGGGTGCAGTGCATCCGAGTCCCAGCCCCAGTCCCAGCCCCAGTCCCAGCCCCAGCCCCAGCCCCCGCCACAGCCTCCGGTACCGTCGGCGCCCCCGCTCGCGTACCGCCGCCTGCGTGCTGCTGGTGGCCGGCCTCGGGGTCGCCCCGGCCCCCACGGCCGCCGTCGGCGACCCGCTGGAACGTTTCCACGGGCAGCGCATCCGGTGGGGGGACTGCCCCGAGAAGCCCGTGCCCGCCGGGATGCGGTGCGGGACCGTCCGGGTTCCGCTGGACTACGCCGCCCCCGCCAAGGGCACGGTCGAGATCGCCCTGGCCCGGATACCGGCCTCCGCTCCCAAGGAGCGCCTCGGCTCGCTCCTGCTGAACTACGGCGGCCCGGGCGGCCCGGGCATCGCCGGCCTGGCCGCCGACCCCACGTCCCTCGCCGACCTCAACGAGCGCTACGACCTCGTCGCCTTCGACCCCCGCGGCGTGGGCCACAGCGAGCCCGTCTCCTGCGCCGGCTCCCAGCAGACCGGCGACGAGGTCGCGGGCGACGCCGCCGCGCAGCTGGCCGCCCTGCGCGCCGTGGTGCGGCGCTGCGAACTCGCCTCCGGCCCGGTCCTCCCGTACATCGGGACCGTCAACGTCTCGCGCGACATGGACGTGATGCGCCAGGTGCTGGGCGACCGCAAGCTCAACTACCTCGGCTTCTCCTACGGGACCCGGCTCGGCGCCGTGTACGCCGCGCAGTTCCCGGGGAACACCGGCCGCATGGTCCTCGACGGCGTCGACACCCTGACGGAACCACTTGCGGAACAGGCCCTCATGACCGCGCGCGGTCAGCAGCGGGCCCTGGACCACTTCCTGTCCTGGTGCGCCCACAGGGAGGGCTGCGTCTACGGGAGCAACACCCGCTCCGCCAGGGAGAAGGTCGACGCGCTGGTGACGCGGCTCGACCAGGAACCGCTGGTCGGCCACGACGGCTCGTACGTGACCGGGCAGGACGCCGTCGGCTCCATCGCCTCCGCCCTGTACTCGCGGCAGACGTGGCCCGCCCTCGCCGACGCGCTGGCGATGGCCGAGCGGAACCGCGACCCGGTGGGGCTGCTCCAGCTCGGCGGGCCGACGGACCCCGCCGAACTCCCCGAGGACGAGGAGCGGGACGACGGGCCCGGGACGGTGCCCGCGGACAACGCCGAGGCCGCCCTCGCCGCCGTGACCTGCGCGGACGACCCGGACCGGTCGAACGACACGGCCAGCCCGGCAGCCATACAAAGGGAATTGGGTGGTCTGAAGGCCGAGTTCCTCAAGGCCTCCAAGGTCTTCGGGCCGCGCCAGCTGATGACGGTGCTCTCCTGCTACGGGCGCCCCGCGGGCACCGACTTCATCCGTAAGATCGACCGCCCGGGCGCGCCGCGGATGCTGCTGGTAGGCACCCGCGGGGACCCGGCGACCCCGTACGAGTGGACGGAGGAGACGGCGGAGCGGCTGGGCTCGGCGGTGGTCCTGGACCACAAGGGCGACGGGCACACCGGCTACGCCACCTCGGCCTGCGTGCGGGAGTACGCGGACCGCTTCCTGCTCGATGGCCGGCTGCCCTCCGGGACGCGGTCCTGCCCCGCCGGAGAGTGACCGGCGGGGCAGGGGGGACAGGGTCAGGTCCGGAGGGCCCGGGCCCAGGGCCGGGCAGGGTTGACGCCCGGACAGTGCCTAGCAGTTGGCGTGGGTCGCCCGTCCGGCGAAGCGGTCCGCGAGCCAGTTGCCGGCCGCCAGGGAGTGGGTGATCACGCCGCTGACGTGCTCACCGACCCAGATGGTGTCGAACTCGACGTTCGCGCCCTTCGCGCACCAGTCGGAGCGCAGCCGGCGGCCCACCCCGTACGGGATCAACTCGTCGGCGAGCGCGTGGTACTGGTACACCGGCGCGGCCGGGGCGGTCCGCCCGAGCCTGCTCTGGTTCAGGCGGGCCTGCCAGTCCGGCTGGGCGAGCGGATCGCGCGTGGTGAGGTCGGAGATCCGCTTGAAGGAGCCGGCGATCGAGTCGATCGCCACGCAGTTCTCCTTCATTCCGGCGACCAGCAGCTTGCCCGCCGGGTTGAGGTAGGAGTCCAGCCGCAGTTCGGGGAAGGCCGCGTCCTGTCCGGCCGCCGCCATGAAGATGAGCCCGGAACCGTAGGAGCCGTTGTTGAACTCGGCCACCTCCAGCAGGTCGCCGGGGACTCCGCCGGTCGCCGTGCCCTTCACCTGCAGCTCGGGGGCGTACGAGCCCTGCAGCTCGGCGGCCCAGCTGCTGGCCTGGCCGCCCTGGGAGTAGCCCATGATGCCGACCGGTCCGCTGACGGACAGGCCCGCCTCGGGCAGGCGCTGGGCGGCACGGGCCGCGTCGAGGACGGCGTGCCCGGCGGAGGGGCCCACCGTGTAGGTGTGCACGCCCGGGGTGCCGAGGCCCTCGTAGTCGGTGACGACCACCGCCCAGCCGCGCAGGGTGAGCTGCTGGATGAGGTTGGCCTCCATGGCGGTGCCGTACGGGAGGTTGTTGCTCGGCGCGCAGGAGTCGCCCATGCCGACGGTGCCGACGGCGTACGTGATGAGCGGGCGCGGGCCGGTGCGGCCGTCCTGCGGGACGACGACCGTGCCGGAAACGGTGTTCGGCGCGCCGTCGGCGGTGGTGGAGCGGTAGTGGATCTTCCAGGCCTTGGTGTTGGTGGGCTGGCCGGGCAGCGGGTGGAAGGCGGAGGGGGCGCTGCTGACGAGGTCGCCGGGGCGGGTGGCGGCTTCTTCGGCCCGGGCGGCGGTGGCGGGGATCCAGGCCGAGACGGCCAGGGCGGCCACGGCGGCGAGGGCGGTGCTGCGGATGCGCATGGGCGGCTCTCCCAAGGACGGTCCGTGTGGGGGCAGGTGAGGTGAAGGTAGTGACCGACCGGTCAGAAGGTCGCTGACCGCGCAGCTCAGCTTTCCTGGCCGGGAATCGCAGGCCTTGTCGGGTGGGACGCGGGTGCTGTACAAACGCGCGACACGCAGGGGCGGGAATCGGCCATCCCGGTGGCCCGAATCTGTCGATTTGACGTGCACACAACCGCCTTGGGGGATTCCGTGGCCGCACGCGGGGAGAAGTTCAAGCAGCGGGCGACGCTCAGCCTCGTCCTCGCAGGGCTGGCCCTCGGCCTCTTCTTCTACGTCGGCAGCGCCTCCCAGAAGCCCGCGGGGTGGGGCGCCGCGTACGCCTTCGGCACGGCCACGACCGTCGAACTGCCGTCACGTTGCGGGACGGAGAGCTTCGTCCGGGGTGGCGGCGGGGGCGGGGACGGGAGTGGGGGCGGGGGCGGGAGCCGGGCCACCGCCAAGTGCGAGGGCACGCGGTGGACGGCCCGCGGGGTCGCGCACACCGGGACGCTGTACGCGTACGCCGACCAGATCACGCGCGACGGCGGCGGCAAGCTCGCCTTCGAGGGCGAGGCGCGGGTGCTGGGCGACCGGGCCTACGGCAGGCCGGAGACCTGGGAGACCGCCCTGCACCTGGGCACCCTTGCGCTCGCCGCGCTGGGCTTGGCGGGCCTGCCGCTGTCGGCGCTGGCCGCCCTTTTCACGCGCCGCCGCTGATTGTTGCCGGGTCTTGCCGCCTCAATCGCCGGCGGGGCATTGGGGGTCGCCTCACACGCCGGCGGGGCTGGAGTTGCCGGTACGCGGCAGTCGGCCCGCGGTGGACAAGGGTGCGGCGCCGTTGCGGGGGCTCCGCCCCCGGGCTCTCGCGCCTCAAACGCCGGCGGGGCTTGGGGGTCGCCTCAAACGCCGGCGGGGCTGGAATTGCCCCTGCGTGGCACCCAGATCGCCTGGCAGGGCATTGCGCGGCTTACGGCCGCCACATGCAGGCGTACGCCGACCGAATTCAGCCCCCCAACGTTTGAGCGCGGGGGCGCTTGCGCGGCGGTGTCGCAGGTGGGGACCGGGGCGGCCTGGCCCGGCAGGGTACGGGCGGAGCCCGGGGGCTCGCGCGGTCGGGCCGCAGGCGGCGATCCCGGTGGCCTTGCCCCGCAGGCGGCGATCCCGGCGGCCTTGCCCCGCAGGGTAAGGGTCCGCTACCCGCCCGACGCGATCCGGTACGCGCCCGGCGTGGTGCCCGTCCACCGCCGGAACGCCCGGTGAAACGCGGTGTCCTCCGAGAAGCCCAGCCGCGCCGCGAGTTCCGCGATCGGCTCACCGCTCTCCGCCAGGCCCGCGATCGCCGCGTCCCGCCGCACGTGGTCCTTCAGCTGCTGGAAGGACGTCCCCTCCTGCTGGAGCCGCCGCCGCAGCGTCGCCGGGGACACCGCGAGCCGCGCCGCGACCTCTCCCAGCTCGGGCAGCCGCGGCGAGACGCGCAGTTGCTGGGTGAGGGCCCGGCGCACCTGCTCCGCGACCGTGGTCCCGTACTCCGGCCGCGACAGCAGGTCGAAGGGGGCCCGGCGCAGCATCGCGTCGAGCGCGGGCTCGTCCCGTACGAGCGGCGCGGTCAGCCAGTGCGCGTCGAAGGCGGCGCCCGTACGCCCGGCCCCGAAGCGGACCGGGCAGTCGAACAGGACCTCGTACTCGTCCTTGTGCGGCGGCGGCGGATAGCAGAAGGCGGCGTACGCGAGCGGGATGCGCCGGCCCACCAGCCAGCTGCTCAGCCGGTGCCAGATGGCGAGCACGCACTCGGTGAGGAAGCGCTCCTCGTCCCGGGCGAAGTCGTTGCGCACGGTGAACCGGGCTTCGGCGCCCTCGACTTCGAGCGCCAGCTCCGGCCCGCCGGGGAACAGCCCGTAGAACGCGGCCGCCCGCGCCATGGCCGCGCCCAGATCCCGGCAGCCGAGCGAGGCGTAGCACATCATCGCGAAGGTCCCGGGGCGGCTCGGGACCGCGCTCAGGCCGAGGAACTCGTCCTGCGTGGTGCGGTACAGCGCCCGGAACAAGCGGGCGAACTGCGCGGGCGTGATCCGCGCCCGGTCGTCGCCCAGCAGCAGCGGCGGGATCTGCGCCTCCTGGAGCAGCGGCACGGTGTCGATGCCGCTGCCGCGGGCCCCCGCGAGCACGGCACGCACATGGTGCACGGTGATCGTCCGCCTCCCCATGGGACCGACGGTAACTCCCCGCGCCGCCGGGCGATACGGAAGCGGCGGCTCGGGGTGAGGCAGGATCAGCCGGTCCTGGCGTCCCGGCGGCAGTACGCCCAGCACCCGGCCGCCGCGATCACGGCGGTGTACAGGCAGAACACCGCCGTGGCGGTACCCGAGGACAGATGGGACCCGACCAGCGCCTGTGCGAACGGCCGGTCGTCGGCCGGGTAGGCGGAGACATCGGTCAGCATCGCCCGGCCGGCCGCGAACGGCATCCAGTCGCCCACCCCGTCCAGTCCCGGCAGGTAGCCGAGCGCCCCGCCCGCCAGCCGCTCGACGATCAGCGGCCACATGCACAGGACCAGCACCGGGATGATCCGGCTGCGCACCAGGGACACCAGCGCCAGACAGAACAGCGCCCAGCAGCCCATCCACAGCGTGAAGCGCAGCACCGGTACCACCACCCCGCCCCAGGCGGGCTGCGGGGCGCCGCCCGCGGCCAGGACGGCCGAGGAGGAGAGGGCCCCGAGCAGGGCGCTGCCCGCCGCCGTCGCGGCCGCCACCAGGAAGCCGACCAGGCACTTCGCGGCGTAGGCCGTGCCCCGGCCGTTGACCGCCAGCCACGTCGTACGGGCGCCCCCGCGCACCAGGTCGGTCGAGACCGGGCCGGTGCCCAGGACGAGGAGGAAGAAACACAGGGCCGGAACCTGCATCGCGAGCGGGGTCCACGCGATCACATCGGCCATGGTGGAGGCGCTGACCGGCCGGTCCTCGTCGAGGTCGAGCAGCACGGTGATGCCCGTCAGCAGGCTCAGCACCGCCACGATGCCGAGCAGGATCCACGTCGAGCGCAGGCCCGCCAGATGCCGACCCTCGTACCGGCAGGCCCTGCGGAAGGCCTCCGTGGGCGAGACGGCCACGGGGGTGCGGGGCAGGCGGCCGTCGACGGGGGGAACGGCCGCGGGGGCCGCCGGTGCTGATGACCTCACGAGATCTTGAACTCCTCTTCCGCGATGCCCAGGTAGAACTCCTCCAGGGACGGACCCGCCTCGTGCAGCCAGTACAGCGGCACGGCGTTCTCGGCCGCGAGGGTGCCGATCAGGACCCGGTCCACTCCGGTGATGTGCGCGCAGGCGCCGCCCTCGGGACCGGTGGTGCACTCGGGACCGGTGGTGCACTCGGGACCGGTGGTGCCGGTGGTGCCGGTGGGGGTGAGGCGGCCGCCCCGCGCCTCGACGAGCGCGGCCAACTTCGCCAGGTCGGGCGACTCCACGCTCACCACCCGCCGGTCGGCCGCGCGGGCCAGCAGCTCCGCCATCGGCGCGGAGGCCGCCACGCGGCCGCGCGACAGCACCACCACCCGGTCGGCCAACTGCTCCATTTCACCCAGGAAGTGACTGGAGACGAGGACCGCCCGGCCCTGGTCGGCCTGGGAGCGCAGGAACTCCCGCAGCCAGCGGATGGAATGGGGGTCGAGCCCGTTCGCGGGCTCGTCGAGGACGAGCACGGGCGGATCGCCCAGCAGGGCCTGGGCGATGGCGACCCGCTGGGACATGCCGAGCGACAGCTGGTCCAGGCGCAGCCCGGCCGCCTCGGTGAGGCCGACGGTGTTTAGGAGTTCCCCGACGCGTCGGTCCGGTACGGCGGAGCCCGCGGCCACCATCCGCAGGTGGGTGCGGACGCGATGTTTCGCATGGCCCGCGACGCCTCCCAGGACGGCGCCGACGACGGTGCCGGGCGCGCCCCAGGCGCGCAGCGGGCGGCCGAGGTAGGAGGTCCGGCCCTCACCGTGCAGCAGGCCCAGCATCAGCTGGATCGTGGTGGACTTCCCGGCCCCGTTCGCACCGACGAAGCCGGTCACTTCGCCGGCCCGGAGGGTCAGCGAGACGTCGTCCAGAACCCGTTTGGTGCCGAAGGACCGGCCGAGGCCTTCCGCCTCGACCAGCACACCACCCGGCTCCGAATGGCTGGAGCGGTGGTTCATGTAGGGTCTCCCTGCGTTATCGCAAGGGGGAGGAAGCCCGCACCCGGCGACCTGAACAGGCGTGGAAACCGAAGGGTTGTCACCCACGGGTTTCTTCCCCCGATTGACTTGCTCAATTGTGACGTGAATTCGGATCCGGTTTCGGATGTCGTTTTGGGCGCCGTTATGGGCGCAGTTTTGGATTCGACTCCGTGCTCAGCTCCGGACGAGCCATATCAATTGCACGGCGAAAACCGCGTGCGCGAAAACGCAGACGGCCCAGGAGAAGGGTCCGCGCATCCCGTGCCGGGTCACCGTCGCCCAGCCGGCCGCCAGCAATACGGCGGACAGGGCGCAGGACACCCAGGAAATCACGAGCCACGGCGTGGAATGGTCGGTGAACTGCCTGATCGCCGTCGCCGGCACGAGCGTCAGCAGGGGCAGTGCCCACGTGCTCTCGCCGGCCGCGCGGGGTCGGGCGGACTTGGTGTCGGTCATCCCGGACGCTCCGTCTCTGCGTGCTCTGCCTGCTCTGCCTGCTCTACGTGTCTCCGCCTGGCAGGTAGCGGGCCGGGGCCGCCCGGGAAGACCCGGACGGACCCGGCCCACGCCACTCGATCAGTGGAGGGCGTTGTAGATCTCAAGGAGCGTCAGGCCCGGGGAGATGGCTGCGAGAGGCGCACGCACCCACCAGGACAGGCCGTCGTACCACTTCTTGAAGTCGCTGTACTTGCCGGCGATGGCCTTGGCGAAGCCGCCGACCTTGCTGAAGGCGGCCCGGATGGCGCTCCACTTGCTGGCAGCGGAGAGCTCGCCGTTGACTATCTTGTTCATCTCGGTCCGCTCGGCGGACGAGAGCTCGGCCGCCAGCGGGCTGGCCAGCAGGGCGCGCGCGGCCTGCTGAGCCTCGGCCTGCTGGGTGGCCGAAACCGTCGGGGGCGCGGCCACGGAAGCCGTGGAGGCCTGGGCCAGGCCCGCGCCTCCCCCGATGGCGATGGCGGCGACGACCGAAACGGCCGCCATCCGCAGGGTGTTGCGATTCATTTGATTCCCTTGCGTTGTCGCAAGGGGGAGGAAGCCCGAGTGGGCGACCTGAACAGGCGTGGAAACCGAAAGGGTCCCCCCTGGACTTCTTTCCCCCGATTACTTGGTCGTTGCCGAGCCGCTCCTGGTCAGGGAGAAGTCCGGCGGTGCTCGGTACCCCTGCTTCGGGGCGCCGGGCACACCAGAACGTTACCTACAAGGCGATCACTTGACCACTGGCGAAACGGCCAACGAGTAAGGCCTGCAGCGGTGTTCCTTACGCCTACCTGCGCATTCCCGGATCGGACGGCGCTTTACCTACGCATTGCTTGGCCGGAAGTTGTTGGTTGTGGCCGGAATGAATCTCCTGTGGCGTGTGGGGCAAACACCGGATGGACACTGGACGCACACCGAACGCGCACCCCGAAGAGCGGGCGATGGGCGGGAGACAGGCTGGAGATGGGCGGGAGGCGAGCGGGCGGTGGACTGGAGGTGGGCGGGCGATGGGCGGGAGTTGAGCGCTGCGGTCAGCGGGGGTGACGCTTCCGGTCATGCCGCCGGGCCGTCCCGGCTGCCTAGCATCGGGGGTCACCAACCCCCGGGGAGGCATGCGATGGACGGTCGGCCGAGCACGCTGGCGGAGTTCACCCAGTGGACCGAGGCGCGGTACGGGCCGGAGACGGCCCTCAGGTTCCGGGCGCCGGACGGCGGCTGGCAGACCCGTACGTACGCGGAACTCGGCGCGGAGGTACGGGCCGTCGGGCGCGCGCTGCTCGGTCTCGGGGTGGCCGCGGGCGAGCGTGTCGCCGTACTGGCCGAGACCCGGCCGCAGTGGACGTACACCCACTTCGGGGTGCTTGAGGCGGGCGCGGTCCTCGTACCCGTGTATCCGACAGCGGGGGAGGAGGAGCTCGCCTGGGTGCTGGCGGATTCCGAGGCGGTGGCCGTGGTCTGCGACGACGAGGCGCAGACGGTACGGGTCGAGGCGCTGCGGGGGAAACTGCCCGCGCTGCGGGCGGTGGTGGCGATGGACGCGCTGCCGGCCCTGCCGCAGGTGCCGGAGCCCGAACTCCTCGCGCGCACCGCAGCCGTCGGAGCGGAGGCAGACGCGTCGATCGTCTACACCTCGGGCACCACCGGCCTCCCCAAGGGCTGCCGTCTCACCCACGGGAACCTCGGCGCGATCCAGGACGCCACCCTCCCCCTGGTCAAGGGCGGCCCGGGCGACTCGACGTACCTCTACCTGCCGCTCGCGCACCTGCTGGCCCAGCTGATCCAGTTCACGACGCTGCTGGAGGGCGGGGAGCTCTGCTACTTCGGCGGCCGGATCGAGGACGTACTGGCGGAGCTGTCGGTGGTCCGGCCCACGCACCTTCCGTCCGTGCCACGGCTGTTCGAGAAGCTGCACTCGGTGGTGCTCGCGCTCGCGGAGTCGCAGGAGGGTGGGCGGGAGCGCTTCGAGGAGGCGGTACGGGTGGGGTTGCTAAAGGCGGAGGGGCGGCTGCCGGAGGAGCGGCGGGGGGAGTACGAGGCGGCCGAGAAGTCGCTGTACTCGCTGGTCCGGGGCGCGTTCGGAGGCCGGCTGAAGTGGGCGCTCACCGGCGGCGCCCCGATCGCCCCGGCGACCCTGGACTTCCTGCGGGCGTGCGGGATCGAGGTGTTCGAGGGGTACGGGATGACGGAGTCGGGCGGCGTCATATCCCTCAACCACCCCGGCGCGGTGCGCTACGGGACGGTGGGCCGCCCGATCGCGGGCTGCGAGGTGCGGATCGCGGAGGACGGGGAGGTGCTGGCGCGGGGGCCGATGGTGTTTCCCGGCTACCACGCGAACGCGGCGGCGACCGCCGACGCCCTGGACGCGGAGGGCTGGCTGCACACAGGCGACCTGGGGGAGCTGGACGGTGACGGCTTCCTGCGCATCACGGGCCGCAAGAAGGAACTGATCATCACCTCGGCGGGCAAGAACCTCACCCCGACGGAGGTCGAGTTCGCCATCCAGCGCTCCCGCTACGTCTCCCGCGCCGTCATGATCGGTGACCACCGCCCGCACCCGGTCGCGCTGATCACCCTGGACTCGGAGGAGATCACTGCCTGGGCAGCCCGCGAGGACCACGACCTGGGCCCCGTCCCGTCCACACACCCCGGCGGTCCACGCCCTGATCGAGGCGGCGGTGGCGGAAGCGAACGCCACGGTCTCCCGCCCGGCCCGCATCCGCGCCTTCCACGTCCTCCCGGAGGACTTCTCGGTCGAGGCGGGGACGTTGACGCCGACGCTGAAGCTGCGGCGGGGGGTTGTGGCGGAGCGGTATGCGGGGGTGATCGGGGGGTTGTATGGGGGGTGAGGGGGGGGCTGGGCTTCGGGGGGCGGGGCGGGATCACGGCGGGTTGCTGACCTTGGGCGGGGGCGGGGGCGGGGACGGGGACGGGGGGGCGGGGGCTTCGGGCGGCGGGAGCCGCTTACTCGGCGGCGGGGGAGTGGGGCGGGGCTTTGGTGGGGCGGGAGCCACTGATTCGGCGGCGGGGAAGTGGGGCGGGGCTTTGGTGGGGCGGGAGCCACTGATTCGGCGGCGGGGAAGTGGGGCGGGGGCTTCGGGCGACAGGACCCCAGCGGAGCGGCATCAGAGGGGGTGGCGGGGGCTTCGGGTTGTCGGGAGCCGCTTACTCCGGATCAGGGTGGGGCTGGGGGTTTCCCGTCCGTCCCATCGTCTTCCGGGTCGGGCCGGTCCCTCAAGGGCGCTCCTTCGTCGCGTCGCTTCGCGATGTCGCTGCGCTCCACCCTTGACCGACCGGCCCGACCCGGAACATTCGAGGACAGACGGGAAGCCCCCAAAAGAACGGTCACCAGTGTTCGAGAGGGGAGCAAGGGCCATCAGGGACGCAGGACCCAGTCCCCCCAGGGCCAGCCGAGCCACCTCACCGCCCCCGGTCAGCGGTGGGGGCGCGGGCAAGGGCAGACACCCACACGGCCCGCATGGAAGAGATTCCGGGTCGGGCGGGCCCAGCCCGCACCGGGCAGCGGTCAGAGAGCCCTCGGGGTCGGGCAGGCGGGCAGACGCGTCAGATCGCTACGCGCTTCTCGCCGCCAAGCGTCCGGCGGCCGTCTGGGGCTGGACATAAGCCGCCCACGATCACTGCAGACGTCTACCGGGCACGCGGCTGCGGGCAGACGCGTCAGATCGCTACGCGCTTCTCACGGCCAGGCGTCCGGCGCCCGTCTGGGGCTGGACATAAGCCGCCCACGATCACTGCACACGTCTCCCGGCACGCGGCAGCGGGCAGACGCGTCAGATCGCTACGCGCTTCTCACGGCCAGGCGTCCGACGCCCGTCCGGGGCTGGACAAAAGCCGCCCACGATCACTGCGGACGTCTCCCGGCATGCGGCTGCGGGCAGACGCGTCAGATCGCTACGCGCTTCTCGCCGCCAAGCGTCCGACGCCCGTGCGGGGCTGGACAAAAGCCGCCCACGATCACTGCGGACGTCCCAGGGACGCAACTGCGGGCACTTTGCCCCCATTTGGATGCGAGTTGAGGGTGAGTGGATCACTTCCCGGAGTAGGAGACCGAGAAATCCGGCACCACACTCCCCCAGCCGTCCTTTTGTGCCCCCGCACTACCCGCACAGCGCCCGCCAGCGTGCCCGCACAGCGCCCGCCATCGTGCCCGCAAGGCGCCCCGCCAGCGCGCCCGCCCGGCACCCGCCGGCGTGCCCGCCCGGCGCCCACCACCGGCCCTTTCTGCTCTTTTGTGGTGCCGGTAGACGTCTTCCTGTACCCCCAACTACCCGCAGACGCCTGACGGGAGTGCTCAGGTGAGGGGTCGGGCGGCTTATGACCAGCCATATGACGGGGTGGTCGCCGCCGGGTCACCTCAGCTGTGTAGCGATTGGTGGCGGCCTGTTCCCAGCCCCAGACGGGCGCCGGACGCCGAGACGTGAGGAG